>CAZKDU010000004.1:0-28723 GCA_964551485.1 uncultured Burkholderiaceae bacterium | reverse complement strand
AAAAGGCCAATGCCGCCAAGCAGGCTGCCGAAGAAGCGCTGCGCAACGCCAAGAGCGAGATCGACCTGGCCAAGGCCCAGTCGGAGCTTGCCGTGCTGGCGGCCCAGATTGCTGCCCTGCGCAAGTACCGCCAGAAGAAATAAGCCGAGTCTGCTCGGTCCTGATGCCCCGTCACCTGTGAAGGTGCGGGGCATTTTTCATGGGTGCATGCTGCCCGAGGCCGAGGTGTTTGGGCACAATCGCTTTCATAATCGGCCCGATGCTTCGAACCTGCCATGCCCAAAGCCAAACTCCGTGCCGCTGCCCTGGGGGGCAGTGCCGATGACGTGGAGGCCGCGTTCTACGAGGCCTTGCAAGACGGTGACCTGACCCGCCTGATGGCCTGTTGGTCCGACGATGACGAGGTCGTCTGTGTGCACCCGGGCAGCCCACGCCTGGTGGGGTTGGCGGCCATTCAGGCCTCGTTCGAGAGCCTGTTCAGCAATGGCCAATTGCGTGCCCACCCGCAGTGTGTGCGCAAGGTCGAGGCCCTGGCGTGTGCCGTGCACAGCGTGCTCGAACGCGTGGAGTTGCTCACCCCCGAAGGCCTGCGCGAGGTTTATGTGGTGGCCACCAACGTGTACCACAAGACCCCCCAAGGCTGGCGCCTGGTGCTGCACCATGCCAGCCCCGGCACCCTCGACGACGTGCAGGAGGTGGCGGTGGAGCCCTCTTCGGTGCTGCATTAAAAGTGCCGCCAGTCCTTGACTCAATTGAGCAGGCTGCTATGAAATATGTAGCGCCTTGGTGGTTGCCTGGAGGCAACCTGCAAACCATCTGGCCGGCCCTGTGGTCGCACCGGCGCCATGGCGCGCCGGTGCACTATCGGCGTGAGCGCTGGACCACCCCGGACCAGGACTTCATCGACGTGGACTTTGCCGACGTGGGCGGGGCATCGGCGGGGCAGCCCCTGCTGGTGCTGTTCCATGGGCTTGAAGGCTCTTCGCGCAGCCATTACGCCGAAGCCTTTGCCGACTTCGCGCGCCGCCACGGGCTGGCCTATGCCGTGCCGCATTTCCGCGGTTGTAGTGGTGAACTCAATCTGGCACCACGCGCCTACCACTCAGGGGACCACGAGGAGATCGGCTGGGTTCTGGCGCGGCTGCAGCAGGCCCATGCCGCATGCGGCGGTGGGCCGCTGCTGGTGGTGGGCATCTCGCTGGGCGGCAACGCCGTGCTGCGCTGGGCCGAGGAAATGGGGGCGGCGGCGGCCCGGGTGGCCGCCGCCGTGGCAGCCGTGAGCTCGCCGATCGACCTGGCTGCGGGCGGTCACGCCATCGGGCGTGGTTTCAACCGGCAGGTCTACACCCGCATGTTCCTGCACACCATGATACCCAAGGCCTTGCGCAAGCTGGCTCAACACCCTGGCCTGTTCAGCGCCGAGGCGCTGCGGGCCGCACGAGACCTGTACACATTCGACAACGTGTTCACGGCACCGCTGCATGGCTTTCGCAACACCGACGACTACTGGGCGCGGGCTTCGGCCAAGCCGCACCTGGCCAGCATTCGCCTGCCCGCCCTGGTGCTCAACGCCCGCAACGACCCGTTCGTGCCGGCACACAGCCTGCCCCGCGCGCATGAGGCAGGGGCCTGGGTCACACTGTGGCAGCCGGACCATGGCGGGCATGTGGGATTTGCCCAGGGCCGGCCACCGGGCCATGTGCTGGCCCTGCCCGATGCCGTGGGGGCCTGGCTGCTGGCCCAGGCCGGTCACAATGCAGCCATGCGCAAGGAAGGAGCTGCCCGTGGATGACATCGTCAAGGCCGCCATGGCCAAATGGCCCAACGTGCCGCATTGCCACGGCTGGCTCGGCCTGGATGCGCGTGGTCAGTGGTACATGCGCGACGACCGCTGCCAGCGCGCGGGCGCTTTCGGCAGCGGCCTGCCCCAGAGCAAGGGGGCGCTGTTGCGGCACGACAAGCTGATCGCCTTCATCGAGCGCAACTACCTGGCCGACGCGGATGGTTGCTGGTATTTCCAGAACGGCCCGCAGCGGGTCTACGTGGAGCTGGAAGACACGCCCTGGGTCTGGCGCATCCAGCCCGACCTGCGTGTGCTGACCCACAGTGGCCAGGCCGCGTCTGAGCCCTGGCACTGGCTGCTCGACGAGGAGGGGCGGCTCTACATGGCCTGCGCCCTGGGCCTGGGTCGTGTGCACAGCCAGGACATGGCGTTGGCCGCCGAGGCGGTGGAGGAGGGCCTGTGGCAGCCGGCGTCGGAGCCCATGCCCTGGGCCCATCTGCCGGCGCAGCATGGTTTTGTGCGCAGTCCAGTTATGCGCCTGACGCTACAAAAAACATAGCTACCTAAGTCCATTTGGCAAGGGCTTCAGCAGGATTTTCCCATGAATCTGATGGGCGCGGGATCGCAGAGGGCGAAAAAAAACCGGCCTCGATGAGACCGGCTTTTCAGGCTGCAGCGCAACGCGCAGCAGGCGTGGAGGCGCTCAGTTGGCCTTGGCGGCTGCAGGGGCCTGCGGCTCAGCGAACTTGGCGCCAGCCGCGTTGGCCATGTAGACCACGGCACGGCCGATTTCGATGTCACCGAAATCACCGCCGCCCTGGGCGGCCATGGCGCCCTTGCCTTTTAGAGCGGAGTTCAGCAGGGCTTCATAGCCGGCCTTGATGCGCGGACCCCAGGCACCGGCATCACCCAGTTTGGGGGCGCCGGCCACGCCAGCGCTGTGGCAGGTCGTGCACTGGGCCTTGAAGACATCTTCGCCCGACTTCAGCGGACGGTTGGCGTCGCGCACTTCCACCGCGCCCACCTTCAGCACGCGTTCGGCCGTGGCCTTGTCAACATTGACGGCGCCAGCCGCCGGCTTGTTGGCCGAGGTCACGTAATAGACCAGGCCGATGATGATGAACACGGGCACGATGAAAGAGAAAAGCACAGCCACCAGCAGTTGCTGGGGGTTTTTGATCGGACCGGTGTGGGCTTCTTCGTGGTGGTTATCGCTCATTGCATCCTCAAAAAGATAGATTGGCGGCTTCGGATAACCTTAAATTATAGCGTCCGACCCGGTGTTAACCCTGACAGCTGGCTTGCCGCCAGCCCGTGGGGCGTCACGGGGCCTTGGCGGCGCTTTCACTCCAGCCACCGCCCAAGGCCTTGTAGAGCGTGACCTGGTTCTGCAGCCGTGCCAGCTGGGTCTGCACAACAGCCTGCTGGGCGCTGAAGAGGGCGCGCTGAGCGTCCAGCAGGTCCAGGTGGCTGGCCACGCCGTTGCGGTAGCGCAGGTCGGCCAGCTTGAAGCGGGTGGCCTCGGCCTCGGCCTGGGCCTGCTGCGCGCGCAACTGCTCGCCCAGTGTGGCGCGCCCGGCCAGGGCATCGGCCACCTCACGGAACGCGGCCTGGATGGCTTTTTCATACTGGGCCACGGCGATGTCGCGGCTGGCCTGCGCCACCTCCAGGTTGGCCTGGTTACGGCCTGCATCGAACAGCGGCAGCAACAGCTGGGGGGCCCAGCTCCAGGCGCCCACGCTGGCGCCATTGAACAGGCCGGCCAGTTCGGTACTGGCACGGCCCACGCTGGCGGTGAGCGTGATGCGCGGGAAGAAGGCGGCGCGTGCCACCCCGATGTTGGCGTTGGCCGCACGCAGCTGCTGCTCGGCCTGGCGGAGGTCGGGCCGGCGTGTCAGCAGCTCACTGGGCAACCCGGCGGGTACGTCGGTCAGGGGCGGCAACGCCTGCAGGCCACGCGCGTCGGGCAGCAGCTCGCCAGGCACGGCCTGGCCCAGCAGCAGGGCCAGGGTGTTTTCGTCAAGTGCGCGCTGGCGTTGCGCCTGCGCCAGCGTGGCTCGGGCGCTTTCCAGCAGCGAGCGCGCCTGGGCGTGGTCGAGTTCGGAAGCCACGCCTTGCTCAAAGCGCAGACGGACCAGCTTGAGCGAGGCTTCGCGTGTGGCCACGGTGTCCTGGGTCAGGGCCAGCAGCTGCTGATCGGCGCGCAACGTCAGGTCGGCATTGGCCACGGCCGCCACCAGGCTGATCTGCACCGCCTTGCGCGCTTCCTCGGTGGCCAGGTAGCTGGCCTGTGCGGTCTGGCTCAGGGCCCGCACGCGTCCAAACACATCCAGTTCGTAGGCGCTCACCGTCAGCCCGGCCGTGGCCACGCTGCTCACGCCGGCCGAGCCCTGGCTGCCGGGGCGCTGGCGCGTCTCGTTGAGCCCGGCGCCCACCGTGGGCAGCTCGTCGGCGCGGCGCACCTGGTACTGGGCGCGGGCCTGCTCGATGTTGAGCACTGCCACGCGCAGGTCGCGGTTGTTCTGCAGGGCCAGCTCGATCAGACGGCGCAAACGTGGCTCTGTGAAGAAGTCGCGCCAGTCGATGTCGGCCGCCGCTGCGGCACTGCTTGGCGGCGCACCGGCGCTGGCGCCGTTCCACTCGCTGGGGACAGGCGCTGCCGGGCGCTCATAGGCCGGGATCGAGGAACAGGCGTCCAAGGCCAGAGCCAAAGCCACGTTGAGCAGGTGCGGGGCAGGAGAGCGAAGCGAAAGCGTCATGGCTGGCCTTCCGTGGGGGCGGTCGGGGTGGCAAGGGCAGGGGCCGGCGAGTCGTTGTCGAGCTCGTGCGCGTACATCCGGCGCTGGCGTTCACTGCCCTTGAAGAGGCGCCGCACCACCACGAAGAACACCGGCACGAAGAACACTGCCAGCAGGGTCGCGGTCAGCATGCCACCCAGCACCCCAGTGCCGATGGCACGCTGGCTGGCCGAACCGGCGCCACTGGCCACCACCAGGGGCATCACCCCCAGGATGAACGCCATGGAAGTCATGATGATCGGGCGAAAGCGCAGGTGGCAGGCCTGCAGCGTGGCCTCGATCAGGCCCTTGCCCTGGGCCTGCAGGTCTTTGGCGTACTCGATGATCAGCACCGCATTCTTGGCCGACAGGCCAATGATGGTGATGAGCCCGACCTTGAAGTACACGTCGTTGGCGAAGTCGCGCAGGTTGGCCCCGAGCAGTGCTCCCAGAATGCCCAGCGGCACCACTAGGATCACGGCCAGCGGGATCGACCAGCTCTCGTAGAGTGCCGCCAGGCAAAGGAACACGGCAAGCAGCGAGAAGCCGAGCAGGATGAAGGCCTGCGAGCCCGAGAGCTTTTCCTCGCGCGACTGGCCAGTCCACTCGAAGGCAAAACCCGGTGGCAACTGGGCCGCCAGGCGTTCCATCTCGGCCAGGGCATCACCGGTGCTGTAACCAGGGGCAGCGTCGCCGGCCAGGCGCATGGCCGGATAGCCGTTGTAGCGGACGGTTTGCATGGCGCCGGTGATCCAGCGCGTGCTGGCAAAGGCCGACAGCGGCACCGGTTTGCCCTGGGTGTTGACCACGCTCAGGCGCAGCAGGTCGTCGGGCTGCATGCGTGCCGGTGCATCGGCCTGCACCACCACGCGCTGCAGGCGGCCGCGGTTCGGGAAGTCGTTGATGTAGCTGGAGCCCAAGGCGGTGGACAGCGTGCTGTTGATGGTGTCGAACGGCACACCCAAGGCGTTGGCTTTGTCACGGTCGATGTCGATCTGCAGTTGCGGTGCATCTTCCAGGCCATCGGGGCGCACGCCGGCCAGCACTTTGCTCTGGCCGGCCATGCCCAGCAACTGGTTGCGTGCGGCCACCAATGCGTCGCGCCCATTGCCGCCGCGGTCTTGCAGCCGGAAGCTGAAGCCCGAGGCCGAGCCCAGCTCAGGAATGGGCGGGGGGTTCAACGGGTAGATGAACGCGTCATGGATGCGGCTCAATGCGCCGAAAGAGCGGCCTGCCAGAGCTTGGGCCGTGTGGGCCGCACCTTTGCGCTCGTCCCAGTCTTTCAGTGTCACAAATGCCAGGGCGGCATTCTGTCCTTGACCCGAAAAACTGAAACCCAGCACCCCAACCATGCTCTGCACTTCGGGCTGCTTGAGGATGAAAGCCTCGATCTGTTCCATGACGCCCGTGGTGCGCTGCACCGTGGCGCCGGGTGGCAGCTGCACGTTCACCACCATGTAGCCTTGGTCTTCGCTGGGTAAGAAGGAGGTTGGCAGTCGTGTGAACAGCAGGCCCACGGCGCCTAGGATGGCGGCGTAGAGGAGCAGGTAGCGCGGGGCGCGCTGCAGAATGCGCCCGACCCAGCCTTCGTAGCCCTTGGCGGTGCGTGAGAAGCCACGGTTGAACCAGCCCCAGAAGCCGGTTTTCTCGTGGTGGTGGCCAGCCTCTACCGGCTTGAGCAGGGTCGCGCACAGCGCCGGTGTGAGCGACAACGCCATGAAGGCCGAGAACAGGATGGAGATGGCCATCACGGCCGAGAACTGGCGATAGATGTTGCCCACCGAGCCGCCGAAGAAGGCCAGTGGCACGAACACCGAGACCAGCACCACGGTCACGCCGACGATGGCGCCCGAGATCTGGCCCATGGCCTTGCGAGTGGCCTGGCGCGGGGGCAGGCCCTCTTCGCTCATGATGCGCTCGACGTTCTCCACCACCACGATGGCGTCATCGACCACGATGCCGATCACCAGCACCATGCCGAACATGGTCAGCACGTTGATGGAGAAGCCCATGGCCAGCAGCGCCGCGAAGGTGCCGAGCAATGACACCGGAACCACCACCGTGGGGATCACGGTGTAGCGGAAGTTCTGCAGGAACAGGAACATCACTAGGAACACCAGCACCATGGCCTCGACCAGGGTTTCGACCACCTGGGCGATGGAGATGCGAACGAAGCGCGAGCTGTCGTAGGGGATCTCCCACTTCACGCCCTGCGGGAAGTAACGCGACAGCTCTTCCATGCGCGTGCGGATGGCCTTGGCCGTCGCCAAGGCATTGCCGGTGGGCGACAGCTGCACGCCGATGCCGGTGGACGGCTTGCCGTTGAGGCGGGCCGAGGTGCTGTAGTTCTGACCGCCGAGCTCGATGCGTGCCACATCCTTCAAGCGCACGGTTGAGCCATCGCTGTTGGCACGCAGGACGACGTTGCCGAACTGCTCGGTGCTGCTGAGCTGGCCATTGACGACCACCGTGGCGGCGATGCCCTGGCCGCGCACGTTGGGCAGGTCGCCGATGGTGCCCGAGGCCACCTGCGCGTTCTGGGCGCGGATGGCGTTGTTGACGTCGTTGGCCGAGAGGTTGAACCCGACCAGCTTGGCCGGGTCGATCCAGATGCGCATGGCGCGCTCGGTGCCGAACAGCTGGGCCTGGCCGACGCCGGGGATGCGTTGCAGCTCAGGCAGCACGTTGCGCGAGGCGTAGTCGCCCAGCGCGATCGGGTCGTACTCGGGGTTGTCCGAGGCCAGGATGGTGAACAGCAGGAAGTTGGAGCGTGCCTTGTCCACCCGCACACCCTGCTGCGTCACGGCCTGGGGCAGGCGCGGCGTGGCCCGGCTCAGGCGGTTCTGCACATCAACCTGGGCCAGGTCCGGGCTGGTGCCGGGCTCGAAGCTCAGGGTGATGGTGCCCAGGCCGTTGGCCTGGCTCACCGATTCCATGTAGATCAGGCCAGGCGAGCCGTTCATTTCCTGCTCGATGACACTGATCACGCTGTTTTCCAGGGTCTGGGCGGAGGCCCCGGGGTAGGTCGCGGTGACCACGATGGACGGCGGCGCCACCGGCGGGTACTGCGCGATCGGCAGCTGCGTGATGGCCACGCCGCCCATGACCAGGATGAACAGCGCGATCACCCATGCGAAGATTGGTCGATCAATGAAGAACTTGGCCATGCCAAACGCTCCTCAACGACGGGCGGCGGAAGCCGCAGAGGCGGGTGCCGCGGCCATGCCGGAAGCGGCCGCGCTGGCCACAGCAGCCTGACTGGGCGCGGCTGCTGGCGCACTGCCCGGGGCTTGCCAGGGCACCGCCTTCACCGGGGCGTTGCCGCGCAGCTTCTGGAAGCCGTCGACCATGACCTGCTCACCGGCCTGTAGCCCGTCCACCACCACCCATTGGTTGCCACGTGCGCCACTGATCTTGACTTTGCGCGGTGCGGTCTTGCCATCGGTCCCGACCACCAGCACGCTGTCACCCTGGCCCGAGCGGGTCACGGCTTGCTGCGGCAAAAGGATGGCGTTGCCTACCTCTGCCTGTTCCAGGCGCACCCGCACATACAGGCCAGGCAGCAGCAGGCCCTTCGGGTTGGGCACCTCCGCACGCAGAGTGACCTGGCCGGTGCTGGGGTCTACCGTCAGGTCAGCGAACAGCAGGCGACCGGGGCGGTTGTGCTCGCTGCCGTCCTCCAGCACCACGCGCACGCTGGCGGCCTGGTCACCGCTGGCGCGCTTGAGCTGACCACTGTCCAGGGCCCGGCGCAAGGCCATGGTCTCGGCCGCCGACTGCGTGAAGTTCACATAAAGCGGGTCGATCTGCTGGATCACGGCCAGCTGGGTGGCTTCACCTTGGCCCACCAGTGCACCCTCGGTCACCAGGGCCCGGCCGATGCGCCCGGCGATTGGTGCCGTGACCGATGCGTAGTCCAGGTTGATTTTGGCGGTCTGTACGGCCGCCTTGCCCGACGCCACATCGGCCTCGGCCTGCTTCTGTGAAGCCACCGCATTGGCGTAGTCCTGCTGGCTCACGGCATTGGCCTCGACCAGCGGCTTGTAGCGTTCGGCCAGCGCACTGGCCTGAGCCAAGTTGGCCTGGGCGCGGGCCAGCACGGCCTGGGCGCTGTCCAGGGCGGCGGCGTAAGGGGCTGGGTCGATGCGGAACAGAGCCTGGCCGGCCTGCACGTCGCTGCCCTCGCGGAACAGGCGCTTCTGCAGGATACCCACCGCGCGTGCCCGTACCTGGGCCACGCGCGAGGCTTCGAGCCTGCCCGGCAACTCCGTCACCAGGCCGACATTGCCAGGCTGCACCGTGACCACCCCGACTTCAGCCGGCGGTGGGGCGGCCCCGGCAGCTGTGCCACCGCCTTCCTTGGCGCCACAGCCTGCCAGCAATAGCCCCAGGCTGGTGGCAGCCCAGAGCAGGGGGCGTGACAGGGACAAGACGGGCGAGGGAGTGCGCGGGTCGGCCATGGGCTTCCTTCCGGGGCGGGTCGATGAAACAAAGCGGCCCGCGCGGGCCATGGGCGCAGCGCGCTGGTCCGTTGGGGCAGGAAAAACCGAAAAAATAAGTATACATACAATGATGAATGTATATTGACGGTTAGTGCAATGCCCCTTGCGGGTACCCAGGCCCACCATGGCCGCAGCAGGAGACCGATTGGCACGCCGTAGCAAAGAAGATGCGTTCGCGACGCGTTGTCGTCTGCTGGACGCGGCCGAGCAGGTGTTCCAGCGCCAGGGGGTGTCGCGCACGTCGCTGGCTGACATCGCGGCCGAGGCGGGTACCACGCGGGGGGCCATTTACTGGCACTTCAAGGACAAGGCCGATCTGTTCAACGCCATGATGGACCGTGTGGTGCTGCCCATGGAGCAGGCCTTGCTGGACGACGTCGCGGCCGAGATGGACCCGATTGCCCACATGCATGCGGCGCTGCTCAACGCCCTGCACAAGACGGCCTCCGATGCCCGCACCCAGCGCGTGTTCGAGGTGGCCACGCACAAGGTCGAGTATGTGGAGGAGCTGAGCGCGGTGCGCTTGCGCCACCTGGACGTGCGGGCCAAATGCATGCAACGCATGCGGCAGGACCTGCTGCGCGGCGCGCGCCTGCGCGGAGTGCGACTGCCTGTGCCGGCCCAGATGGCGGTGCACGGTCTGCATGCGCTGGTCGACGGCCTGATCCAGAACTGGCTGCTGGACCCTGAGGCGTTCGACCTGGTGGATGCCGGCCGGCGCGCGCTCGACACCTATTTGCTGGGCCTAGGCCTGGCGCGTGGCAAACATCGTGCGGCCAATCAACGATAATACGTGGGCTGTGCTGCCACGTGGCATGGCACCTGCGCGGCTGTAGCTCAGTGGATAGAGTATTGGCCTCCGAAGCCAAGGGTCGTGGGTTCGATCCCCGCCAGCCGCGCCATCGTCACTTTTGACGCAAGATGCCAGGCCACACTGCACGCAGGTGGCTCTGAGCCTCAGACACGCTCGATCACCACCGCGATGCCTTGTCCGACGCCGATGCACATGGTGCACAGTGCGTAGCGGCCACCCGCGGTGTGCAGGCGGTTGAGTGCGGTCGTGACCAGGCGCGCGCCGGACGCCCCCAGGGGATGGCCCAGGGCGATGGCCCCGCCCCATGCGTTCACGCGCTCGTCGTCGTCGCTCAACCCCAGCAGCCGCAACACCGCCAGGCCCTGGGCGGCGAAGGCCTCGTTGAGTTCAATCACGTCAATCTGGTCAAGCCGCAGGCCGGTGAGGGCCAGCACCTTCTCGGTGGCAGGCGCCGGGCCAATTCCCATGACACGCGGGGCCACCCCCGCGGTGGCCATGCCCACCACCCGGCCGCGCGGAACCAGGCCCTGCGTACGGGCCATGGCCTCGCTGGCCAGCAGCAGCGCGCAGGCGCCATCGTTCACGCCCGAGGCGTTGCCGGCGGTCACAGTGCCATCCGGGTGCACCACGCCCTTGAGCCTGGCCAGGGCCTCGAGGCTGGTGTCGCGTGGGTGTTCGTCGCAATTGATGGTCAAGGCCTCGCCTTTCCGGGTGGGTACCGTGACCGGGATGATTTCGCGGGCCAGATGGCCGGCCTGCTGGGCGGCCAGGGCCTTGCGTTGGCTGGCCAGGGCCATCCGGTCCTGGGCTTCGCGTTCGATGCCATGCTCACGGGCCACGTTCTCGGCCGTCTCGGGCATGCTGTCCACCCCGTACTGGGCTTTCATCAGTGGGTTGATGAAGCGCCAGCCGATGGTGGTGTCGTGCACGGCATGGGCTCGGCTGAAGGCGGTCTCGGCCTTGGGCATCACGAAGGGCGCGCGGCTCATGCTCTCCACGCCGCCGGCGATCATCAAATGGGCTTCGCCGGCCTTGATGGCCCGGGCCGCCGACCCCACGGCGTCCAGACCTGAGCCGCACAGGCGGTTCACGGTGGCGCCGGGCACGGGCACTGGCAGGCCGGCCAGCAGCCCGGCCATGCGAGCCACGTTGCGGTTGTCTTCGCCGGCCTGGTTGGCGCAGCCGTAAATGATGTCGTCCACCCGTGCCCAGTCCACCGAGGGGTGGCGGTTCATCAGCGCGCGGATCGGCAGGGCGGCCAGGTCGTCGCAGCGCACGTTGCTCAAGGCACCGCCATAGCGGCCAAAGGGTGTGCGGACCGCGTCGCACAGAAAAGCTTGGGGCAGGCTCATGATCGGTTGAATGGGTCGGGTTGAAGGGACTCGGACAATTTGAACAGGCTGGTGACCAGCAGGTCGAGCACTTCGGTGCCATGGCCGTTGAGCAGGCGCCAGCGCCAGCGCAGGATCCCGAGATCAGACTGGCTTTGAGAACGCCGGACTTCGAGCACAGTAGCTTGCAGGCGCAGGGTGTCACCCGGTCGTACTGGGTGGCGCCAACGGATCTGGTCCAGGCCGGGCGAGGCATACGACTCGGAACCGGCCAGCACGTGATCCACCACCAAGCGCATGGCGATGCAGCAGGTATGCCAGCCACTGGCGATGAGACCACCAAATGGCCCCCCGGTAGCGGCGGTGGGGTCGGTATGGAACCACTGCGGATCGTACCGATGAGCGAATTCCAGCAACTCGTCCTCGCTCAGCAGGTAAGGCCCAGCTTCAATCTCTTGACCGCGAAAGAAATCAGAAAATTTCAAGAGCACCTCGCATCAAGAATCCTTGTCCGGGCAACGTCGCCACTTGCTGAGCGGAGAAGATGGTGCGTGTGAGGGTCATCTGAATGGCACCTTGTCGTGGGTGCCGCTCGTGGCGATATGCCGAGCCATGGACAAGGGTCAAGACCTTGTAGCCCAGGGGGCGGGTTGCTTGTTCAGAAAGGCATCGAATCCGTTTCGGGCTTCACGGGTACACCGCACGCGGCTGATGGTTTGTGCCGTCAACTCAGCGACCTCGGCAGTGATCGGGCCCACATGCAGCTGGGCGAACAACTGCTTGATTTCTCGTTGGGCATCCGGGCCGCAAGCCAGCAGCTCGCGCAGACTGGTGTCAACGGCAGCGTCCAATTCGGGCAGTGGAACCACCTGGTGCACCAGGCCCATGGCAAGGGCGTCGTGGGCCGTTAGACGGGTGGCGGTCAGCGCAAGGCGACGGGCTTGCCGTTTTCCCACGGCGTTGGTCACGTATGGGCCGATGACCGCGGGCAAGATGCCGAACTTGGCCTCGCTGACAGCAAAGCTGGCGTTGTCGGCCGCGATCGCCAGGTCGCAGGCGCAGGCCAAGCCGACACCTCCTCCCAGTGCCACCCCCTGCACCTTGGCCAGCGTGGGCTTGGGGCAGCGGTCGATGCGCGACAGCATGGCGGCAAAACGGCGTGCATCGGCCAGGTTCCAGGCCGGGCTGGCCTCGCTGGCGCGCTGCATCCATTGCAGGTCGGCCCCGGCGCTAAAGTGCCTGCCGGCGCCAGCCAACATGATCACCCGCACTGCCGGGTCGTCGACCAGTTGCGCGAAGGCTTGGTCGATCCCTGCGATCATGTGCTCATCGAACGCATTGAACACGGCCGGGCGGTTCATCGTGATCTGGGCCACGCCTGCCATGGGGGTGGTGACCTGCAGTGGCGAGGGGCCTGTCATCAGTAGGTCTCCAGGTGCAGACGGCCCTCGCGCTTGAGTGCCGCGCTCAGGTTGTCCCAGTCCATGCCTGCCTGCAGAGCCACGTCGCGCAGGGCTAGCACCACCCCCTCTTCCATGACCTTGAGGCCACACACGTAGAAGCAGGTGTTGGGGTCAGCCAGAAGGGCGGCCAGATCTGCGGCGCGGTTGCGCATGGCGTCCTGCACATGGCGCTTGGGTTGCCCCGGGGTCCGGCTGAACGCGAAGTTGATGTCAATGAAGTCCTTGGGCAGGCTCTGCAGCGGACCAAAGTAGGGTAGCTCTTCCTGGGTGCGTGCGCCAAAGAACAACATCAGCTTGCCCCCCTCAAATTTGCCCGAGGCCCGCAGGCGGCGGCGCCATTCGGTCATGGCCCGCATCGGGGCGCTGCCGGTGCCGGTGCAAATCATCACCAGGTGGCTGCGCGGGTGATTGGGCATCAGGAAACTGGCGCCGAACGGCCCAATCACCTGCACCTTGTCGCCCACCTTGAGGTCGCACATGTGGTTGCTGGCCACGCCGCGCACGGGTCGGCCCTGGTGGTCTTCCAGCACCCGCTTGATGGTCAGCGACAGGTTGTTGTAGCCCGGGCGCTCCCCATTGCGCGGGCTGGCGATCGAGTACTGACGCGCGTGGTGCGGGCGGCCGCTGGCATCGGCTCCCGGTGGAATGATGCCAATGGACTGCCCTTCCAGCACCGGGAAGGGCATGGCCCCGAAGTCGAGCACGATGTGGTGGGTGTCGTAATCGCTGCCCACCTGCGTGACGCGGACATTGCCCGTCACGGTGGCCGTGATGCTTTTGTCCGCGGACTTGGCGCCATACAGGTTGGTGTAGGCATGGGCCGCCGACCAGGGTGGAACGGTGGCACCGTGCTGGCTGCTGTTGAACACGGCGGCCGTTTCGGTGGGCTGATCTGCGGCATAGGCCGTGGAAGAGCTTGTGCCAGCCGGCAAGCTGACCTCGGCGAGCTGCTCGGCCGGGAGTTCTGGCGGCAGCGTGTCCCAGGTCAGTTGCTCGGTGGTGGAATAGGCGCGGGCCCGGGGCACCGCGCGCCAGTTGTCAATGGAGCCTGTGGGGCAGGGCGAGATGCAGGCCATGCAGAGGTTGCATTTCTCCGCGTCGACCACGTAATTGCGGTCGTCGTGGGTGATGGCACCGACCGGGCAGATGGATTCACAGGTGTTGCATCGGATGCAGATTTCGGGGTCGATCAGGTGCTGCTTGATGACATTGATGTCGGCCATGTCCATGAAGGTCTCCTGGTGGCAGGGGGCGCGCAGACCCCCTGCATTGAGGTGGCGGAAGAGCCGTGTGTCAGTTGAAGCGCACGTACTCGAAGTTCACCGGCTGGCGATTGATGCCCATGACGGGTGGGGCGATCCAGTTGGCGAACTGGCCGGGCTCGGTCACGCGGCCCATCAGCGAGGTGACAAACGCGCGGTCTTCTGCGGTGGGAAGCCAGTGCGGCGCATTAGCGGCCCATTCGGCGTCGCTGATCACGCGCCCGTCTGGGGCGACCTTCATGCCAGCCAGGGCACCGATCTGGCGATGGAAGGCTTTGTGTGGCACCTTGAGGCGGAACGGGATGCCGGCTTTCTCTATCACCCGGTTCCAACGCTCCACACCGGCCACCGAGTCCTTTATGTAGTCGTCGCGCAGCACTTCGTTGAGCGCGTTGAGCATGGGCACGTCCTTCTCGACCAGTTGGCCACCTTGCACTTCCAGCACCTTGTAGGTCTGGCCCCGCAACACATGGTCGTCGCCGCGCTTGCCTTCTTCGTAGCGACCCTTGAGGCCGGCGCTGTAGAAGGTGGCGGCGTTGCTGGACTGGTCGGCGCCAAACAGGTCGATGGTGACGCTGTAATGGAAATTCAGGTAGCGCTGGATGGTGTCGAGGTCGATCACACCGGCGGCGCGGATCTTGGCTGGGTCATCGGTCTTGAGCTCGTTCATGGCCTGGCAGGTGCGGGCGATCACGCGTGACACGCCACTTTCGCCAACGAACATGTGATGGGCCTCCTCGGTCAGCATGAACCTGGTGGTGCGGGCCAGGGGGTCGAACGCGCTTTCCGCGAGCGCGGCGAGCTGGAACTTGCCGTCGCGGTCGGTGAAGTACGTGAACATGAAGAACGACAACCAGTCTGGCGTCTTCTCGTTGAAGGCGCCCAGGATGCGCGGGTTGTCGGAGTCCCCGGAATTGCGCTGCAGCAGCGCCTCGGCCTCCTCGCGACCGTCACGGCCGAAGTGCTTGTGCAGCAGGTAGACCATGGCCCAGAGGTGGCGGCCTTCCTCGACGTTGATCTGGAACAGGTTTCGCAGGTCGTACATACTGGGCGCGGTCAGGCCCAGGTGGCGCTGCTGCTCGACCGACGCCGGCTCGGTGTCGCCTTGCGTGACAATGATGCGCCGCAGGTTGGCGCGGTGTTCGCCGGGCACGTCCTGCCAGACTTTCTCGCCCTTGTGGTCGCCGAAGTGAATCTGGCGGTCGGCGTTTCCAGGGTTCAGGAAAATGCCCCAGCGGTAGTCACGCATCTTGACTTGGCCGAACTGGGCCCAGCCTTCAGGATCGACACTGACGGCCGTGCGCAGGTACACCTCGTGGTTGGTGCTGCCCTCGGGTCCCATGTCGTCCCACCAGTTGATGAAGTTGGGCTGCCACTGCTCCAGAGCGCGTTGCAGGGTGCGGTCTTCGCTGAGGTTGACGTTGTTGGGGATCTTTTCGCTGTAGTTGATGGCGGACATGCGGTGCTCCTTGTTCGAGTGATCGGGTCAGACGCGGTTGAGGTCGAAGCTGGCTTTCTCGCCCTTGCCATAGACCTTCAGAGCGCCCTTTTCGCCAACGGCGTTGGGACGGTTGAAGATCCAGTTCTGCCAGGCGGTGAGGCGGCCGAAGATGCGGGTGGCCATGTTCTCCTTGCTGGCAAAGCGCAGGTTGGCTTCCAGGCCGGTCAGGGAGTCGGGCGACATGGCGGCACGCTCCTCGAGCGCGATGCGGATCTCGTCCTCCCAGTCAATGTCGTCCGGCGCGGCCGTGACCAGGCCCAAGCTCAGGGCGGTGTCGGCGTCCAGGGCGCGCCCGATGGCGGCACGGGCACCTTCCAGCGGAGCGCTTTCCTCGTAGAAGCGGCGTGCCAGGCGGCTTTGGTCGGTGACCAGAGGCAGGTGACCGAAGTTCATTTCACCCAGGTGCAGTTGCGGGGCCTTGTCTGCGTCGTCAGGCAGGGCCAGCATGTACGTGCGGTCGGCGCAGAAAGCCAGTTCGGCCAGGCTGCCGGCAAAGCACGAGCCGGGCTCGATCAGGGCAAACAGGCTGCGCGATGACACGTCCAGGCGTGCCAGCGTGCGGCGCAGCAGGCCCAGGGTTTCGCGCACCAGCCAGTGGTCCAGGTGGGCCAGCATCACGGCATCGCTAGCCAGAACGGCCCTGGCATCGCCCTCGGTCTTGAGAATCCATGTGCCGATGTCGAGCTCGTTGGTGCGCATGGACAGGATGGCGTCGTCGAGCTGGCGCGCCATTGCCAGCGGCCACCAGTCGGCGCCGCAGGCCTCGATGGCCGCGATGTCCTGGGGCTGGGGGCCGGTGGGGGCCTTGACGGTGAACGTGGCGCAGCGCTTCTGGCGATCGATGGCCACTGACACATGCGGGTAGTCCAGGCCATGGCTGGTTTCCTGGCGTGCCAGGGGCGCGAGCGCCACCCCCTTGGCGTCCGCCGGGCGGTGACTGCCCGCAGTCAGCTGCTGGGCACGTTCACGCACATGGGCCTGAAATTGCGCCGGCTTGACCGCAGCGTCAACCAGGCGCCATTCCACGGCACGCTGCCCGCGCACCCCTTCCACACTGGTGCAAAAGATGTCAGCGAGGTCGTGGCGCACGTGGCGCTTGTCGGTCACACGGGTCAGGCCGCCGGTGCCGGGTAGCACACCGAGCAGGGGCACTTCGGGCAGCGACACCGCCGAGGAGCGGTCGTCTACCAGCACGATTTCGTCGCAGGCCAGGGCCAGTTCGTAGCCTCCGCCGGCGCAGGCGCCATTGACGGCGGCAATGAATTTCAGGCCCGAGTGGCGTGATGAGTCTTCGAGGCCATTGCGGGTTTCATTGGTGAATTTGCAGAAATTGACCTTCCAGGCATGGCTCGACAGGCCCAGCATGAAAATGTTGGCACCAGAGCAGAAAATGCGGTCCTTAAGGCTGGTGACCACCACGGTACGCACCTCCGGGTGTTCGAAGCGAATCCGGTTGATGGCATCGTGCAACTCGATGTCGACACCCAGGTCATAGCTGTTGAGTTTGAGTTTGTAGCCGGGGCGGATGCCCCCGTTCTCGTCGAAGTCCGCCGACAGGGTGGCCACCGCGTCGTCGAAGGCAAGTTTCCAGTGGCGGTATTGACTGGGGTGCGTCTGGTAGTCGACGCGGCTGGGGGTGGTCACGGTCAGATCTCCTCGGGTTGAGTGCAGAGATGTGCAAAATATTGCACAGCAATACATGCATTATGATGCATGTATTGCTGTGATGCAAGCCCATTTGAGGATGGACTCACCCGGGTGGGTTCAGCATGGCGTGAACCAGGTGGCGCAATTGGGCAAAAGTGTCGGGCAGTGGCGCGGCGCTGGTGTCCAGGTGGTGCTGGGCCTGGAAATAGAACGCCGCCCGTCCGGCGAGGATGGTCCGGAGGTCTTCCATGGCTTCACGGCTGGCGGCCATCGGGCGCAGGTCGCCTTGCGCCAGCACTCGTTGCATGTGGTCTTCGGGGCGTGCTTGAAGCCAGACCGTGGCACAGTGTGTGAGCAGCAGGTTGAAGGTGGCTGGATCCGAGACCAGGCCACCAGGGGTGGCCAGTACAACCTCCGGATAGATCTGGATGGCTTCTTCCAGCGCTCTTCGTTCATAGCGTCGGTAAGCGCTCTGGCCGTACAGATTCTGGATTTCCGAGATGCTGCATCCGGCGAATTTCTCGATTTCCTGGCTCAGTTCCACAAAGGGGAAGCCCAGGTCCTCGGCCAGCATCCGCCCCAGTGTCGATTTGCCGGCGCCGCGCAGGCCGATCAGTGCAATGCGTGGATTGCTCGGGCTGGCGGTTCCGCCCGTGCCCAGCAGTTGGCCAATGGCCTGCCGGACGCGCCGCAGGCTGGCTTCGTCCCGCTGCTCCAGCAACTCACGGATCAGCAGCCACTCCGGGGAGGAGGTGGTGACGTCGCCGATCAGTTCGGCCAGTGAACAGCGCAGCGCCTCGGCCACCTGCAGCAGCAGCAAGATGGAGACGTTGCCTGCGCCGTACTCTAGGTTGGCCAGGTGCCTTTCCGATACCTGGGCTGTCTGGGCCACGGCGCGGCGTGTCATGCCGCGCTTGGCGCGTGCCGAGCGCACACGCTCGCCCAGGGCCGCCAGAAACGGGTGTTTCTGCTGGGTCGAGGTGGAGGTAGGGGTGAACCCTAGTGCATGCAATATATTGCTTGACATTGTGGGTGCCAGCTCTTATCGTGAATGCATGCACAATAATTCATATTCAATGGATGAGCAAGCCCAGGCCCCTGGCGCTGGCATGCCGGCGGTCGGGCCGCAGCGACTGTGGCAGGCGCTGGAGGGGGTGGTGTCCCAATTGGTGGGGCGGCCGCTGGATGCAGGCCTGGCGGTTTGGCTGAATCAGGCCCACGGGGCGGGCAGTGCCACGAATTTGGCATTGCAGCAGGCCTGTGAAACGGGGGTGCGGGAGGGCTGGCTGTGCACTCGGGAGGGGGCGGGCATCCGTTACGGCCGTGTGTTCAAGGCCTCGGATGGGTTGCAGCGGTTTTCCGTGGACGTGGTGGACATGGCCGACGTGGCGGGGCCGCACCATGCGCATCCCCTGGGCGAGATCGACTTGATCATGCCGTTGACCGAAGGGGCACGCTTCGATGGCCAGCCGGCGGGCTGGCATGTCTGCAAGCCGGGCAGCGCTCATTTCCCCACTGTCACCGGTGGGCGTGCCCTGGTGCTGTACCTGCTGCCCGAGGGGCAGATCGAATTCACCCGGAGCTGAACCATGTCGATGCTGCTTCCCAATTATCTGGCCGGGCGCTGGCAAACCGGAACCGGCGCAGGCACGCCGTTGTTCGACCCAGTGCTGGGGGACGAGTTGGTGCGTGTGGACGCCGGTGGGTTGGATTTGGCCGCGGGTTATGCGCATGCGCGCGAGGTGGCTGGACGTGCCTTGCGCGCCATGAGCTATCGCGAGCGCGCAGCCCGAATGGCCCAGGCCGCCAAGGTGCTGCAAGCCAATCGCGATGATTACTACGCCATTGCGCTGGCCAACAGCGGGACGGTCCGCAGCGATTCCGCGATTGACATCGACGGGGGCATTTTCACGCTAGGCCACTATGCCAAATTGGGTGAAACCCTGGGCGAGCGCTCGCATCTGCTGGATGCAGAAATGGTGCGCCTGGGCAAGGACCCTGCATTCCAATCCCAGCATGTCATGGTGCCGATCCGAGGTCTGGCGCTGTTCATCAACGCGTTCAATTTCCCCGCCTGGGGACTTTGGGAAAAGGCCGCGCCAGCGCTGTTGTCCGGGGTGCCGGTGGTGGTCAAACCCGCCACAGCCACAGCCTGGCTGACGCAGCGCATGGTGCGCGATGTGGTCGATGCAGGGGTATTGCCTGCAGGCGCGCTGTCGGTAGTGTGTGGCAGCTCTGCTGGCTTGATGGATGCTTTGCAGCCCTTCGATGTGGTGTCGTTCACGGGGTCGGCCGATACGGCCGGGGTGATCCGCGCACACCCTGCCGTATCGCGGAGATCGGTGCGTGTCAATATTGAGGCCGACAGCCTGAATTCGGCCTGGTTGCTGCCCGATGTGCAGGTCGGCGACACGGCCTTTGAATTGTTGGTGAGCGAGGTGGTGCATGAAATGACCGTGAAGTCCGGTCAGAAGTGCACGGCCATCCGCCGGGTGTTTGTGCCAGAGGCATTGTTGGAAACCGTGGCTGACGCCGTGACAGCCAAGCTCAAGGGAATACAGGTGGGCAACCCACGCAACTCTGGCGTGCACATGGGGGCGCTGGTCAGCCGCGAACAACTGAATACGGTTCGTGACGGGTTGGCACGGCTGAAGACCGAGGCACAGGTGCTGCACGATGGCGATGACCATGCTCTGGTGGATGCAGACCCGCAAGTAGCAGCCTGTCACGGACCGACCTTGCTGTGTGTGCGTGATCTGGACGCCACCCATCATGTTCATGCGACTGAGGTGTTTGGGCCCGTGGCCACATTGATGCCCTATCGCTCGTCAGAGCAGGCCTTTGCCATGATCCGACGCGGGCAGGGTTCGCTGGTGGCTTCGATCTATGGAGCAGATGCACAGGTCCTGACTCAGGCAGCCCTGCAACTGGCCGACAGCCATGGGCGTGTGCATGTGGTGTCGCCCGATGTGGGTGCGGTCCACACGGGGCATGGCAATGTGATGCCCATGTCCTTACATGGCGGGCCGGGGCGCGCCGGTGGTGGGCAAGAACTGGGGGGGCGTCGCGCGCTGGGTTTTTACCATCAGCGCAGCGCCATTCAGGCCAGTGAGGCCGTGCTGGCACAGCTCTGACGCATTGCCCTATCAAAACAGGAAACGGAGACCCCATGTCCAGAGCCTCTCACCCCTCGGACCCGGTGTTCAACTTCGCCCAGCATTTGATAGAAATCAATGCAGGCCGTGCTGCCAAGTTGGCCTACAGCGACGATCAGGGCACGTTGACATACACCGAACTGGCCGATCGGGTGCGGCGCCTGGCTGCCGCACTGCAAGGTGTGGGCCTTCGTCGCGAGGAACGCGTGCTGTTGTTGATGCACGATTGCCTGGACTGGCCGGTGGCGTTCCTGGGGGCACTGTATGCAGGTCTGGTGCCAGTGGCCGTCAACACCTTGCTCACGGCAGAGGATTACGCCTACATGCTGCAACACAGCCGTGCGCAGGCGGCCCTGGTGTCCGCCGCCCTGTTGCCCGTGTTGACCGAAGCCATGGAAAAAAGTCCGCACGAGCTGGACGCTGTGCTGGTGTCTCAGCCCACTGCGCCGCTGCCCGCGTGGGCACAGCCATTCGAAGCGGCATGGCGGGCTCATGCTCCGCAGCAGCAGCCAGCTGCTACCGGCGCCGACGATCCAGGCTTCTGGCTGTACTCATCGGGCTCCACTGGCAAACCCAAGGGCGCGGTACATACCCATGGCAACCCCTATTGGACGGCCGAGCTGTACGGGAAAGGGGTACTCGGTCTGACCGAGTCCGACACCTGTTTCTCAGCTGCCAAACTCTATTTTGCCTATGGTCTGGGCAATGCCTTGACGTTCCCGTTGTCGGTGGGGGCCAGTGTGGTGCTGACGGCCCATCGTCCCACGCCAGATGTGGTGTTTGCTCGCTGGACGGGAGCAGTCTTGCCTGCCGGGGCTGCACGCCCCACGGTGTTTTTTGGCGCCCCCACAGGTTATGCCGGCATGCTAGCTTCGGCGAATTTGCCGGCGAAACGTGATGTGGCTCTGCGCATGTGTTCTTCGGCCGGTGAAGCGTTGCCAGAAGAAATCGGCCGGCAATTCACCGCACATTTTGGTGTCGAGATCATCGATGGCATCGGTTCGACTGAGATGCTGCATGTCTTTCTGTCCAATCGTCCAGGTGATGTGCGTTACGGCACCACGGGCAAGCCAGTGGCCGGTTATGGAATTGAGCTTCGTGGCGAGGACGGGCAAGTGGTGCCTGCAGGCGAGATCGGTGACTTGTACATCGAAGGGCCCAGTGCCGCGCTGATGTACTGGGGTAACCGCGAGAAGTCTCGCCAGACGTTTCAGGGCAGCTGGACCAAGAGCGGTGACAAATACACCCGGGACGTCGACGGCTACTACACCTATGCCGGGCGCAGCGACGATATGCTCAAGGTCAGTGGTATCTATGTGTCCCCGTTCGAGGTCGAGGCCACCCTGATGCAGCATGCCGCGGTGCTGGAATGCGCGGTGATTGGCAAGACCGATCAGGATGGTCTGCTGAAGACCAAGGCGTTCGTGGTGCTCAAGCCCGGCCAGCAGGTCAGCGACAGTGAGCTGAAAGCCTTTGTCAAGGACCGGCTGGCACCGTACAAATACCCTAGGTTCATCGAGTTCGTGCCCGATCTGCCCAAGACGGCCACCGGGAAAATCCAGCGCTTCCGTCTGCGCGAGCGTGAGCAGGCGGCATGAGCGACAGCCGCTTCGTCGACATCGATTGGCGTGGGCGATGTATTCGCATCGAACATGCCTGGGTCCAGGCTTCGCATCCAGACCGCCCGCTGCTGGTGTTTCTGCACGAGGGCCTGGGCTCGCTGTCGATGTGGAAGGATTTTCCACGCCTGCTGTGCGAGGTGCTGGACATGCGTGGCCTGGTGTATTCACGCCCAGGCTATGGCCGCTCGACCCCTCGGGAGCCGGACGAGCACTGGAGACCGGATTTCATGCACCGCCAGGCCTGTGAAGTGTTGCCGGCCCTACTGAGTGCGCTGCAGGTGCGCGAGCGCTCCTGGCTGCTCGGCCACAGCGATGGGGCATCGATCGCCCTGTTGCATGCGGCCTGTTTTCCCGATGCGGTGGCGGGTGCCGTGGTCATGGCGCCTCACATCATGGTCGAAGAGCATGGGCTGGCCAGCATTCGCCAGGCCCGCACGGCCTATCTGGACGGTGACCTTCGGACCCGCCTGCAGCGCTACCACGACAACGTGGACTCGGCCTTCCATGGCTGGAACGACATCTGGCTGCACCCGGAGTTCAGAACCTGGTCGATCGAGGCTGAATTGACGGCCATCCGTTGTCCGGTGCTGGCCATCCAGGGCCTGGGCGACGAATACGGCACGTTGGAGCAGATCCATGGCATCACCCGTCGCCTGCCACAGGCCGAAGCCCTGGAATTGCCCAATTGCAGACATTCCCCCCACCGTGATCAGATGGGGCCTGTGATCACCGCGATCCGACGTTTCGTTCACCAATACCACCAACCTGGAGACACACCATGAAACTGATCCAACTCTCGCTGCTGGGCGCCGCACTCATGGCCAGCCCGTTGGCCATGGCGCAGGGCACCGGCAAGATCAAGGTCGGCCTGATGCTGCCGGCCACGGGCACCTTTGCCGCCCTGGGCACCGCCATCGAGAACGGGTTCAAGCTCTATGTGGCCGAGCAGGGTGGCAAGCTGTCGGGCCGTGAGGTGGAGTTCGTGAAGGTGGACGACGAGTCCGATCCTTCCAAAGCCACCGACAACGTGAACAAGCTGATCAAGCGCGACAACGTGGACGTGCTGGTGGGCACTGTGCACTCGGGCGTGGCCATGGCCATGGCCAAGGTGGCCAAGGAGACCGGGACCCTACTGATCGTGCCGAACGCTGGCGCCGATGCGGTGACCGGTGCCATGTGTGCCCCCAACATCTTTCGCAGCAGCTTCAGCAACTGGCAGCCCGGTTATGCCATGGGTGAAGTGATGGCCAAGAAAGGGCACAAGAAAGTGGTGACCATCACCTGGAAGTACGCGGCCGGCGACGAGTCGGTGCGTGGCTTCAAGGAGGCGTTCGAGAAGGCCGGCGGCAGCGTAATCAAGGAGCTGAACCTGCCGTTCCCGAACGTGGAGTTCCAGGCGTTGCTGACCGAAATCGCGGCCACCAAGCCTGACGCGGTGTACACCTTCTTTGCAGGGGGTGGGGCTGTGAAATTTGTCAAGGACTACGCGGCGGCTGGCTTGAAAAAATCGATCCCGTTGTATGGGGCTGGCTTCTTGACCGATGGCACGTTGGACGCCCAGGGGGCCGATGCCGATGGTCTGCTGACCACCCTGCATTACGCGGACAGCCTGAACACCAAGCGCGACAACGACTTCCGCCTGGCGTATGCCAAAAACTACAAGCTCCAGCCCGATGTGTACGCAGTGCAGGGCTATGACGCAGCCCAGATGCTGGGCATCGGGCTGGCGGCCGTCAAGGGCGACCTGAGCCGGAAGGCCGAGTTTGCCGAGGCCCTGATCAAGGCGAAGATCGACAGCCCCCGCGGCGCGTTCATGGTGTCCAAGTCGCACAACCCGGTGCAGGACATCTACCTGCGCCAGGTGGTGGGCAAGGAAAACAAACTGATGGGCGTGGCCAGCAAGGGCCTGTCCGATCCGGGCCGCGGTTGCCGCATGTGACAAGGCTCCACCGGGCCCGCAGGGCCCGGTGCCTTGGTTGTCTCCATTCAATCCGGTCGCCCGGGCGCAGGGCGGCCACACGGAATCGGTCTGATGGACGTTGCCACCTTTTTTATCCAGTGCCTGAATGCACTGCAGTACGGCCTGCTGCTTTTCCTCGTGGCCTCGGGGCTGACCCTGATCTTCGGCATCATGGGGGTCATCAACCTGGCCCACGGCAGCTTCTACATGATCGGGGCGTACATGGCCTATGCCCTGGCGCCGCTGGTGGCCTCCACGTTTGGCGGGGGCTTCTTCGCCACCCTGCTGGTGGGGCTGGTGCTCGCGGTGGTGCTGGGCTATGTCCTGGAGTGGATGTTCTTCAGTTTCCTGTACGAGCGTGAGCATCTGCAGCAGGTGCTGATGACCTATGGCCTGATCTTGGTGTTCGAGGAGGTGCGCAGCCTGCTGGTGGGGGACGATGTCCACAGTGTGCCCGCGCCCGAGTGGCTGAGCGGCACGCTGCCACTGGGCGAGCTGATGACCTACCCGGTGTACCGTCTGTTCATGTCCGGGGTCTGCCTGAGCCTGGCGCTCGGCATGTACTGGGTGTTCACGCGCACGCGCCTGGGCATGATGATCCGTGCCGGCAGCACCAACCGCGAAATGGTGCAGAGCCTGGGGATCGACGTGAAGTTTCTCTATCGGGTGGTGTTCGCGGCCGGGGTGGCCATCGCCGTGCTCGCGGGCATGGTGGCCGCGCCCGTGTCGTCGGTGTACCCGGGCATGGGCAACCAGGTGCTGATCATCTGCTTTGTGGTGGTGGTGATCGGTGGCATCGGATCGATCCGCGGGGCCCTGCTGGCGGCTCTGCTCATTGGCGTGGTCGACACCTTCGGCAAGGTCTTGCTGCCGCAGGCCGCCGGGGTGCTGGTGTACGTGCTGATGGCCCTGATCCTTCTGTGGAAACCCGATGGCTTGTTCAAGGCCGGCTGATCAGCGACGGAGCCCCCTCTCATGAACCGTTCTCAGTGCCTGTTTGTGCTGGTCATGCTGGCCGCACTCGCTGCTTATCCCCTGTTTGCCAGCAGCTTCGGGCTGGACCTGGTCAGCAAGATCATGGTGTACGCCATCCTGGCCCTGAGCCTGGAACTGCTGGTGGGCAGCACTGGGCTGGTGTGTTTCGGGCAGGCGGCCTTTTTTGGCATCGGGGCCTATGCGACGGTGCTGCTGACCCCCGCCAACGAACCTGCCTCGGCACTGTGGCTGATGCCAGCGGTGGTCCTGACCGCTGCGGCGTATGCCTTGCTGGTGGGGGCGCTCTCGCTGCGCACCCGGGGGGTGTACTTCATCATGGTCACACTGGCTTTTGCCCAGATGGCGTACTACGTGGTGCACGATACCCCGTTGGGAGGGGGAACGGATGGCATCTATTTGACCCTGCCACCCACCGTGCCGGGCGGGCTGGGGCTGACCCAGCCCACCGTGCTCTATGGGTTGAACCTGGTCATGCTGACGGGGGTATTGGTACTGCTGGCCCTGTTGCTGCGGTCGCGATTTGGCCGGGCGCTGGCCGGTATCCGCATCAACGAGCAGCGCATGCGTGCCACGGGGTTCTCGACCTACCCTTACAAGCTAGCAGCCTTTGTGGTGTCAGGTGGGGTTGCCGGGTTGGCGGGCTTCCTGTTCGCTCTCAAGGACGGGTTCGTCAACCCGGAGCTGCTCAGCTGGCACCTCTCGGGCGCGGTGCTGATCATGGTCATCCTGGGGGGGTTGGGACATCTGCATGGGGCCCTGGTCGGGGCTTTTGCCTTCACCTTGTTGCAGGAGCTGTTCAAGTCAGATGTGTTTTTCGGCAGTTTCGCCAAGCACTGGCACCTGAACTTGGGTTTGGCCATCATCGCGAGTGTGTTGCTGCTGCCGCGAGGCCTGGTTGGTATGCCAGCCCAGATACGTGAGCGCTTATGGGGCAAGTCTCTGGGCAAAACCGCCTCACCTCGTGCGGAGGCACCATGAGCGCACCTGACAATGTTTTGCTGCGCGCTCAGGGCATCACACGCCGTTGGGGGGGGCTGGTTGCGGTGGACCGGGTTGGTCTTGAGCTCGAACGCGGCCATGTGCACGCCGTGATCGGCACCAACGGGGCGGGTAAATCGACCCTGATCAACATCCTGTCTGGTGAGATCTCTCCATCTGATGGCACCGTGCAGCTGCTCGGACAGGACGTGACCGATTGGTCTCAGCCACGCCGGGCCCGTGCTGGCCTGGGGCGCAGTTACCAACGCAACACCATCTACCCAAGCTGCTCGGTGTTCGAGAACTGTCGCCTGGCCGCCCAGGCCAGTCATCAACGGCCTTGGGCTGTTTGGCAGGCGGCTTCGCGCTGTGAAGCCAGTGCCCAAGCGGCTGGGTTGATGTTGCAGCGTGTCGGGCTGACGCAGGTGCAGGATCGACTGGCTGGTCTGTTGTCGCATGGGCAGAAGCGCCAGCTCGAAATTGCCATGTGCCTGGCAACCAAACCCCAGGTGCTGCTGCTGGACGAACCGCTGGCCGGCATGGGGGCCGAGGAAACCGACCGCATGCTGGCATTGCTGGGCGACCTCAAGGCTGCGCATGCCATCTTGCTGGTGGAGCACGACATGGACGCCGTGTTCCGAATTGCCGATCGCATCACGGTCATGGTCAATGGGGCAGTGATTGCCTCAGACCCCCCCGATGCCGTGCGGTGCAACCCGCAGGTTCAGGCGGCGTATTTGGGAGAGCACTGACATGGTCACAGTTGAAACGGTTGTGCCGCGTGTGTCGGTGGCAGACCATGCCGCAGCCGACGTCCTGCTGGACGCGCGTGGCGTGCACGCCTGGTACGGGTCCAGTCATGTGCTGCATGGCGTGGATCTGCAGGTGGCCCCGGGACAGACCTTGGGTCTTCTGGGACGAAATGGCATGGGCAAGAGCACATTGATCCGCACCTTGCTGGGCCATGTGATCCAGCGCGAGGGTCAGATCCGCTGGATGGGGCAGGACGTCTCACGGGCGCGTCCCCACGACATGGCCCGGTTGGGTGTGGCGTATGTGCCCGAGGGGCGGGGGGTGTTTCCCAACCTGACGGTGCGGGAGAACCTGGTGATGGCGGCACGGCGCGGCCGTGACGGTCGCCATGATTGGCCGTTCGACCGGGTCATGAGCACCTTCCCGCGCCTGCAGGAGCGTCTGGGTCACATGGGTGGGCAGCTATCGGGCGGCGAGCAGCAGATGCTGTCGATTGGCCGGGCCTTGATGACGCATCCGGACTTGGTCATCCTGGACGAGGCCACAGAGGGCTTGGCGCCGCTGATCGTGGCCGAAATCTGGCGCGTGATCAGTGAGATCCGCCAGAGCGGCATGGCCACCCTCATTGTGGACCGTGACTATCGCAAGGTTCTGGCTCATAGTGACCGCGCCATGGTGCTGCAAAAAGGCCGGGTGGTGATCGATGCCACGGCCAGGGCCGTGGCCGACAGCTCCGAACTGTCAGGTTTTCTGGGGGTGTGAGTGTCGGTGAAGTGGTGAAGTCAAGCCTGCTGGGCCTGAGTCTCTTGCAAGGCTGCGTCTATGCAGATGCCCAGGGCTTGCTGTAGCTGAGCCAGTGAGAGGGGGGGCTGACCGGGCAGGTGAATGAAGCCCCCCAGGGTGTGTTGCAGCGCAGGCTCGTGTCCGAGCGAGTGCAGCAGTCCATAGAACAGCTCGTTGCAGACGAAGCTGCCGGCGCTCAATGACAGCTCAGCTGGCATGCCGGCGGCGCACATGGCCTGCAACATGGCGCGAACAGGCAGCCGGGTAGCATAGGCCAAGGGGCCACTGGGCTCGACCAAATGATCGACAGGCTGTTGGCCGAGGTTATCGGGCAGGCGGGCATCGATCAGATTCAGGGCCACGCGCTCCAGGCTGAGTCGGGCGCGCTCCTGGGCCAGGCCACAGCACAGCACCAGCTGTGGCGGGTTCTCCCGTAGTCGTTGGCGCAATGCCTGCAGCGCCACGCCAAACACGGTGGGCAACACCAGGCCTTGCACGCGGTGACCTGCATACATCTGTCCGTCCATGGCCAAAACCAGGGAAGCGCTGGGGTTGTCATTCATCCCGGCAAAGGCATTGAAGCCGGTCAGCAGAATGGTGGGGCTCGTGGGAGGCAGACTCATGGCTGGGACGCTATGCTGTGGTCAACGCACCGGGCAGTCTACGCCGAGGCCCTGCGTCATGAAAAGCGAGGGTGTCATGGTCAGAATGGTGAGCAAGCAGGCTATCCAGTGGGTGGGTTATGGGGTGGTCGCAGTGCTGGCCCTCCTGGCCTGTGCTGTCCAGATTCCTGAGGGTGAGACGGCTGAACCGGCGGCGCATGGCATGCGGCCCCGACACCACACGGACCAAGGGTTTCGCAACAACGACATTGGCCAGATCGACAAGAGCCTGTGGACCGTGGTCCAGTGGCAGCTCAAGCGGTGGCGCGACCGGGCCGAGCAGGCCCCGTTCACGCCCACCCCTCAGGTGACGCCGGATCTGAACTATCTGCACGCCAATGCCCGACAGGGCACGGCCATGTTGCCCACGCTGACCTGGATCGGCCATGCCACGGCGTTGGTGCAGGCGTCGGGTCTGAATGTGCTGACCGATCCAGTCTTTTCGGAGCGCGCTTCGCCGCTGTCATTTCTCGGGCCCCAGCGTCTGCAGGCACCAGGCCTGGCTCTGAGCGCGCTGCCACACATCGACGTGGTGTTGATTTCACACAACCACTATGACCATCTGGACCGTGACAGTGTGCACCGCTTGCAGGCGCAGCCTGGGGGAGCTCCGCTGTTCCTGGTGCCACTTGGGTTGAAGGCCTGGTTCGAAAGCGAGGGCATTGACAATGTGGTGGAGCTGGACTGGTGGCAAGAGCATGTCTTGGTGCCAGGGGTGAGTTTTGTCCTGACGC
>CAZKDU010000003.1:0-30706 GCA_964551485.1 uncultured Burkholderiaceae bacterium | reverse complement strand
ATCGACATCCTGACCGCGCACTTCGTGCAGCGGCCCGACTTCTTCGACGTGGTGGTGGCCAGCAACCTGTTCGGCGACATCCTGTCGGACCTGGGGCCGGCCTGCACCGGCACCATCGGCATCGCGCCCAGCGCCAACCTGAACCCGGACCGGCGCTTCCCCTCGCTGTTCGAGCCGGTGCATGGCTCGGCCCCCGACATCGCTGGCCGCGGCATCGCCAACCCGATCGGCCAGATCTGGTGCGGCGCCATGATGCTCGAACACCTGGGCTGCCAACCTGCGCACGACGCCGTGCTGGCCGCGATCGAGCGGGTGCTCGAGCCCGGCAGCGGCGGTCCGCGCACGCCCGACCTCGGAGGCCAGGCGCGCACCAGCGACCTGGGTCGTGCCATTGCCTCGGCCCTGTGAAGTTCGCACTGTTTTGTCAAGCGTGAAAATGGGGGCGCCGCACAATGAAAACTCCGATTCCGCGGCAGGTTGCCTCGGCAAAAGCGACTAGAATCCGCCTCCGCGCCGCTGCAAAGCTGCACGCCCTGAAGGGCGCGGCCTGACATCAGAAATCGACAGCCGTAATCACAATTCACTGCATGAGGGGCTTCTTGTGAACAAGACCGAATTGATCGAACACATCGCCAAGCACGCCGACATTTCCAAGGCCGCCGCCACCCGCGCCCTGGAGTCCACCATTGGCGCCGTCAAGACCACGTTGAAGAAGGGCGGCACCGTGTCGCTCGTGGGTTTTGGCACCTTCGCCGTGGGCAAGCGCGCCGCGCGCAGCGGCCGCAACCCGCGCACCGGCGCGACCATTAAAATCAAGGCTGCCAAGATCCCCAAGTTCCGTCCGGGCAAGGCGCTCAAAGACGCCTTGAACTGACACCGTTTCAGGTGGGGTGCTTAGCTCAGCTGGTAGAGCGGCGCCCTTACAAGGCGTAGGTCGGCGGTTCGAACCCGTCAGCACCCACCACCACCGAAACGAAAAAACTCAATAAAAACAAGGGCTTACGCAGAAATGCGTGAGCCCTTTTTTGATTCTGTGCCACCCAAAATGGGAGCCACAGAGAGCCTGTGCCAGCCAAAAAGCGGGCTCTGCCACCCGGGAGACGCCTTACACTCGCGCCCACAACTGCAGCTGGATGGGGTGCGCAACATGGCTGGAAAACGACGCAGGCCGAAGGGCTGGGAGTACTGCTTCAAGCGCGCGGGCGTGCTTGAAAAACCGGTGTACCTCACCTTCCAAACTGAGGCCGAGGGCGATGCCTTTGCCGAGCGCATGGACCGCTTTCTTGCGCAGGGTGTGGTGCCTGGTGAGCTGACGGCAGTGCGCGTGACGGGCGTGCTGACCTTGAGCAAGCTCATCACCACACGTGCGCGTGAGCCGGGCCTGTCTGCCAAAGACCTGGGCACGCTGTCCACGGCAGAAAAGTCTGTGGGCACTGTGCCGGTGGACGGCATGAATGAGGCCTGGGTGGACAACTGGATCGAGCGCATGAAGCGCGAGGATGTGCTGGCGCCTTCGAGCATTCGCGCGCGCGTGGGTGCTGTGGCCCGCTTGCTGGAGTGGGGCAAGCGCAAGGGCTTGTGCGAGGTGGGGGCGGATGCCTTTCGCTCGCTGCCCAACGGCTACAGCCAGTACACCGAGACGGATGCCAAGCTGGCTGGCCAGATGCGCACAGATGTGGAGCGTGATCGCCGGCTGGAAGAGGGCGAGTGGGAGCGCATCATGGCGGTGCTCGATGCGGGCGTGCTGCCACGCAAGCAGCGGCCGCTGGTGCTGGAGCATGTGCCTGCCCTGCGCGTGCTGCTGGTGCTGGCGCTGGAGTCAGCCATGCGCCTGCGCGAGATGTACACGCTGACGGCCGAGCAGGTGGACCTACCACAGCGCACGGTGTTTCTGGACAAGACGAAGAACGGCGACAAGCGCCAGGTGCCCATGACCAGCGTGGCCGAGCGGACGCTGCGCGAATTCGTGGGCAAGAAGAAGGGGGCAGTGCCTGTGTTCCCCTGGTGGAGTGGTGGCACCTCGCAGCGTGAGCTGCACAACACCAGTGATTACCTCAGCGGCTTGTTTGCAGGCATTTTTGAAGCGGCCGGCTGTGGTGACCTGCGGTTTCATGACCTGCGGCACGAGGCCACCTCTCGGTTTTTTGAGCGCACCACGCTGTCTGAGCTGGAGATTGCCAAGATCACCGGCCACAAGAACCTGCGCATGCTGGCGCGCTACGCTAACCTGCGCGGCTCTTCCCTCGCTTCAAAGCTCTGGTAGTGGCACCGGCGGCAGCCAGGCGCTCCAGAACGCTCTGCTGGATTTTGCTTTCCACATAGCCCACCACGTCGCGCGTGAGCATGACGTAAGAGCGGCCGATGCGGGCGGCTTTGATCTCTTGGCGCTCGATCAAGTCCAGCACGGTCTTGGGGTGGACCTTGAGCACGTCGGCTGCGCCACGCACGTCTAGGGTGACGGGGGTCATTCATTTACCTTCGGTGTGTTTGCTCTGAATGCAACAGCTTCGCCTTGTGGGCGGCTTCGACGGCGCGGGTGAAGTCAAAAATACCGCCGATGATCGGCGCGTATTCCTTCCACATCCTTTTGATCTCCGCATCCGTCAGCGGCTCCAGCTTCGGTGCTTGCGGGGTGGGTGGGGTGGTGTAGAGCGGTTCAGATTTATGGAACGAAAGGTCTGAAGGCTCTTCGCTGTACCAGTGACCTATTTCTGGTTCATCTGGATCACTGATCCGCCAAGCCACCGGCTCCGCTTGCTCTGAGCGGGCCAGCTCCGCGCGATCACGCCAGGCCGCCCAAGTGGTGCGCGTGAACACGTCGGTGTACTGCTTGCCGTCCCACTGGGCGCACAGCCAGTTGTGCCCGGCCATCCACGCCTCAAACTGACGGCGCTCCGCGTCTGTTGCCTGAACCACTGGCCGCCCGGCGCCAAGGTTGAAGGCGGCGGCGGTCTCCTCGCTGCTCGGGGAGTGCTGCGCCACCATCGGACGTGTGGGGAAATACTCCGCCTGCTCTGCGCGGGCCTGGGCGAGCGCTTCGACGAATTGCTCGACCGCAGCTCGCTGCACCGGGCCGACAGAGTAGAAGTCTTTGATGCGCTCACACCCAGGAGATTCAAGCGCCTGCGCCAGCGCGTTGATTGCCTTGGTCATGACAGTTCTTCCTCAGAAAATGCGCTGGTGTAATGAGGCTTGTATCCGCCTCTGATCCAGTATTCGTTGTCGCACGACGGGCAGGTGACACACGCTCTGCACTCGTTCGGCGCGGCGTCAAACAAGCCGTCGGTGCCCGTGTGATTCACCATATCGTCAGTCGTCATTGCGTAGTCGCAGTGTGGACAGGTGGGTGTCGGTGTTTGAAATTGCTCGCTCATGACGTCGACTTCGTTGCGTTGACTCGGATGGCGGCGGCGATGGCCAAGATGAATTGGGGGTTCAGCATGCGCCACCCCCAGCCGCCCCCAGCACCTCGCCCCGCTGCATGCGCGCCAGCGTCTCGCGCAGGGCGTGGGTCATTTGCAGCGGGGTGCTCAAGCGCAGCAGCTGGTCGTACAAATCCAGCGCCATGGGCAGGTGCTCCAGCGCGGCGGCGTCTGCGCCCATGCGGCCCACGCGCAGGTAGCGGGCTTTCATGGCCACCAGGGCTTGCTGGGCGCGGGTGGCCAGCTCTTCGGCGGTGGGGTCGATCTGCTCTGCCCGCACCACCAGCACGTTGGCCATGTGGGCCAGGGTGTCAAAGTGGTCGGTAGTGCCGCTGCCGTGGGTGATGTGGTGCCAGGCCAGGCGCGCCTCGTTGCTGAAGGTGGCGGCCTCTTCGGTGTTGAAGTCTCGGCTCCAGGCGATGGGGTTCAGGCTGGCAGCGGGGTCGGCCTGGCGGTTGCGGTCCCACTGCTGGCGCTTGAAGCGCGAGGCGCGGCGTTGCTGGCGGTTCATGGCAGGGCCTCTGCAATGGCTTGGGCGGCACTGCCGCGGGTGAAGTAGCGGCGGTGCTGGCCCACGTTGCGCGCGGCCACCACGCCTTTGCTGATGAGGGCCTGCAGCGTGGCCTCTGTCTCCAGCAGGGGCCAGCCGGTCACTTGCAACAAGGTGGGCTTGATTTCGGGCTCGAAGCTGAGCAGGGTGGCCAGCGTGGTTTCGCGCTCGGTGAGGTCTTGGGCTGTGGCTTTGGCCTGTGCTTTGGCCGGCGCTTTGCCCGGCGCATTGGCCGCTGGCATGGGCTTGGGCTGGCGGTGCAGGTGCTGGGGTGTGGCGCGGGTGTAGGCGCCGCCATGGTGGGCCTGCTGCAGGGCCAGCGCGGGGCGGGGCGTGGTGCCTGCCAGGCTGATGCTGGGGCCGGCCTGGCGTGTGCGGGCGAGGCCCCAGGTGGCCTGCACCCAGTCTATGCCGCAGCGGCCATGCAGGTGGGCGGTGAATGCATTGCCCTGCGAGGCGCCGCGCTGCTGGTGGTAGGGGCGGTGGGCCATGGTGGTGTGGCTGCTCATGCGGCCTCCGTAGCTTGTGCGGGCAGGCCCACGCTTTGGCGCGCGCAGCGGTGCAGCATGTTGTGCGTGGTGATGAACTGCTGGCGCCAGTGCGCCCAGGTGTAGGGTGGGTTGAGCCACTGCAGGCCGGGCAGGTGGGCCTGGGCGGCCTCCTGGCCGCGCTCGCCCTCGGCGTAGGCCACGATGTCTTGGCCCAGGCAGGGCCAGGCGGCGTGGTGGCCGGCGCGGTAGGTGGTGAGGTATTTGCGCTCGATGTACAGCGCCACCAAGTCGAAGAACCGGATGGTTTCTCGGTGCGCGTGCAGGGCGGTGGTGATGCCCAGGCACTGGCGCACGTGGTGGGCGTGCTGGGCCTCAAACTCGGCCCAGGCCGGGGGGGTGCTGTGGGTGCGGCAGGCGGCGTCTACCGCGCGCTTGGCCGGGCTGGCCAGGTCGCTGGTGTAGGCCTCGTGCGCGTCGTGCAGCAGGGCGGCCATTTGGCCCATGGGGGGCAGGCCTGCGCCGCGCGCCAGGCGCCACACCAGCAGGCTGTGCTCGGCCACGCTGTAGGGGCGCGCGGTGGCGCCATGAAAGCGGTTGATGATGGCCAGGTGGTGGGCCACGTCTTCCAGGCACACGGGGCGCATGGCGTCGGTGTAGATGGTGGCGTGCAGGTGGTATTCCTGTCCGCTGGCGGTGAGCATCCAACTCATGGGGTGTCCTTTGGTGGTTGGGGTGGTTCAGCAGGGCTGGGCGGCGTGGGTGGCCGCGCTGGCGTGTGCGGGCGCGCTGCTGGCGGCAGCGGTGGGTGCGTCTGCTGGGGCGGCGGTGGCGGCCACTGGGGCGGCCCAGCGCTGCGGCGCCAGGGCGCAGCTGTGCACCACGCCGTGCAGCTCGTTGTTGTGGCAAGAGAGCCGAGAAAAGCTCAGGCTCAGCGGCCGGCCGGCGCGCAAGGTGTCGCCGTGTGCGGCCATGAAGGCCTCTGCCTCGTCGCCCTGCCAGATGGCGGTGACGTGCTGCACGCCCAGGCCGCGCCGCTCCAGCAGGGGCAGCAAATACTGCGGCCTGCCGGTGGGCAGCTTGGCGGTGTAGGGCGGGCTGCGCAAAAACAGCACGCCGCTGGCCGTGAGTTCGCCGGGTTTCATGGTGGTCAGCCCTGGGTGCTGAGCAGGCCCACCAGCACGCCGGCCACAAACCACACGGCTGCCCACAGGCTGAGGCTGAGGGCGATCCACAGCGCCCACTCGGCCACGTGCATGCCGTGGCCAGGTGGCTGTGGCTGGGTGAGGTTGGGGGTGGTGCTGGGCTTCACAGCGACACCTGGGCCACATGGGTGGGGGCGCGCAGCGGGTGGCCGCGCTTGGTGGTGCATTGCAGCTCGCCGCTGGCAGACCAGCGGTGTGCGGCGTTGGGGCCGCCAAAGCGCATGCAGAGCTGGGCGGCTGCGGCCTCGCGCCGCTGGTCGGCCAGGGCCTGGCGCTGGGCGGCCTGCAGTTCGTCGGCCTGGGCCTGCTCGGTGCTGTGGTCGTCTGGCCCCAGCAGGTGGCTGCAGCCCAGGGCCATGGCCAGCAGGGCAGCGCAGGCCCAGTTGGCGGCCGTGGGCAGGGTGCAGAGGGTGGGGCGGCTCATGCGGCGGTGCCCTGGGTGTTGAGCTGGGCGCAGGTCTCTGCGGCGCGCTCTTCGCTGCGAAACACTTTCACGCGGCGCACGGCGTTCATGTGGAATTCACGCTGGGTGCCGCCTGCCGATTCGCGGGCGATGTGAAAGCCGTTGGTGCGCGGCTGCACGGCCCAGGGCAGCCAGCCCACCTGGGGCGAGGCGGTTTTGCCGAGCTGCACGCCCAGCGCGGCCCCCAGGCTGGCAAAGGCCTGGGCGTGGCCGGGCGGGATGGGCTGCAGGGCGCGCGCCGGGGTGCGCTGTGGGGTGGCGGCGCGGGTCATGCCGCCAGCTCCAGCCGCTCCACCTCTGCCACCGGTTTGCCAGTGAGCTGGTGGGCGGCCACGCGGGCGTGCTCGGCGCTGGTGGCCTTGAGCTGGATGAAGGGTGCGGTGCCGCTCTCGCTGAGCACCGGCAGGCCGCGGTCAGTCAGCGGCGTGAGAAAGCAGCGGTAGCTGCGCAGGGGGGTGATGGATGGTGACATTTCGGCCCTCGTTGGTGCGATGGGCCGATTATTAGCGTGACGCTAGATTCGTGTCAAGCGCTGCGCTAGAACCATGTGCTTGCTTTCATGGATGATGCAAAAAGCAAAACAAGGGGGCGTTATGGGAGATTGGTTCGGTTACGTGATTTTTGGCCTGGCTCTGCTTTGGTTCTTGAAGCAGATCGCCCGTGGGTACAAAGGCGACAAAAAGTCTGCACGCCGGGAATATGCAGTTGGCGTCAAGGCCCCAAAGGGCAGGGACTCGCCTGCAGCAGACGATGCCTGGGAGGGCTCGTTTTGGGAGGCGCCGCGTAACCAGGGTGTGGCCGCGCTCATTCGGCTCAGGTACGTGGACGGGCAGGGCAGCCAGACCGAGCGCGACGTAGAAGTGCGCGCGTTCGACCCCACCTCGCCAAGCAGCCTGATGATTGGGTTTTGCAGGCTCAGAAAGGCAGTTCGCACGTTCCGGTTTGACCGCGTGATGCGGGCCACTGACCTTGAGACGGGGGAGGTGATTCAGCACCTGCAGTCTTGGTTGATGGAGCGTTACAGGGCATCGCCCAAGGGTGTCGCTGAGCATCTGCTGGACGGGCACATGGACATGCTCAAGGTGTTGCTGTACATGGCCAAGGCAGACGGCCGCATGATGGCCGCAGAGGTGAAGGTGATTGCCGAGTTTGCAGCCAAGGTATCTGGCCAAGACGGGCTGACGCCCGATGTGGTCAAGCTGGCACTGGACAGGCTTGACAACCCCTCACTGCATGGATTCAAGATTGCGTTTGGGCGTGTGAGAAAGGCCACGCCTGGCCTGCTGCCAGCGCTGGTGACAGCAGCACAAGGTATTGTGGACACCCAGGCCTCTGCTCATGAAAACGAGGTGCAGGCACTGGCGTGGTTGCGCGCGCAGTTAAAGGCTTAGAGCTGGGGAACGAGCTTGCAGCTGCAGTGTTTGCACACGCGAGCGTCTTTCAGCACAAGCTCTCTGCAGTCCGGGCACTTCACATGGGTGTCTGGGCTGGGTGCATCTGTGGCGGCCTGGGCGGTGGTGCTCAGGTTCGGCAAGAGGGCCAGCACAATCAGGCTGATGAGCGGGCTGATGAGCAGCGACAGCACAAACCAGAGGATGCCGCTTCGCCCCCGAGAGCTCGCGCCAATGCCAACGCCTATGCACATCACAAAGTAGAAAACAGCAAATTCCATGGTCAGATTCTCTCGCTTTGGCGGTGCACAACTTCCCCGATGAGAAACACGTGTTCATCACACAGCTTGCGCGGGTAACGGCGCTGGTCCGGGTTGTCTGAGCAGAGCCACCATTGCCCCGCGTCTCGCACCAGGCGTTTGATGACAAGCTCACCCTCATAGTTGGCGGCAAAGACGTGGCCGTCTTTGGGGGTGGTGCTGTCGGTATTGACGATGACTGTGTCGCCATCGAAAAGCCCTGTTTCCATGCTGCCGTTGGCCACCTTGGTGGCAAACAGTTTTGCGGGGTTATATCCGCGGGAAATGATCCAGGATTTTTGAAAAACGATGGGTGGCGCGTCGTCTTGAAGGTACTCAATGCCAAAGCCGCTGGCACCAGCCGACAGCTTGAAAGTGGCGTGGCGAATTGACAGGTATTCCGGGTTGGACTCCAGATCGATCAGCGGTTTGGTGATGTAGTTGGCCTGGTTTTCGCCTGCGCCATGACCAAGCCAGTTGGGGAAGGCCTTGGTGATTTTCTCGCGGACCACAATCCCAATGCTTCTGGGCTTGCCGGAGGGCAGTGGGGTGCCATTGAGCACCTGCCAGAGGTTGTCCGGGCTGACCTTGGCCTTGTCGGCAACGGCCTTGTAACCGCCCTCGGCTTCGCAAAGGCGCTCCAGAGCTGTGCGCAAATAGTCTTTGCTGTCCATGTTGCATTTATAGCGTGATGCTAGGCGCGGAGTTAGCGCAGCGCTTGACGAAAACATTAGCGCTACGCTAGATTCGGGAGATGGCCCTCCCAAAATACTCGGCTGAAAAGCGGCGCGCGCTCGCGCAGGTGCTGCACATCGAGGATCAGTACCTCTACCAAATTCTTCGCGGGCTTCGGGTTGCAAGTGCAGCACTTGCACGCCGAATGAACTGCGCCGACCCGGCGTGCAGGCTGCAGGACCTCCGTCCGAACGATTGGCGCGACATCTGGCCAGAACTGGCCGAACCCCTTGCTGTGAATGGTCAAGATGCTATCAATACCGTAGCAGCATCGGGCGCCTTTGCATCGGGTGGAGCTCATGCCTGAAGCGCCCGCCACGCCAGCAGCCGTGCAGACCGCAGTGGGTGCCCAGGGCCGCAGCGCAGGCGGTGCCGGCACACGGCGGCGGCCACGCGCTGCCAGTCTTTCCATGCCACGCAGCGTTGGGCTGTGTTGGCCGTCTTTTCCCCGCCTGCCTGTTGTTGGGTCTGGCTCGGGTCTTCTCGGTTCGTCTCCTTCCGTGCGCATGCGTGCAGGCATGCGCTTTGGGCCGGGCCTGGGTGGGCGGGGGTTTTCTTTTGCAGGGGGTGCGTCATGCACGCAAATCTAGGTGCCGGCCCGCCGGCGGGCAATGGCGATGGGCCGGGGGCGTTCGCCAACGGCATGAGTGTGGAAGACGCGGCGTACCACACGGCGCACGGGTTTCCGGGCCGGGTGGCGGCGCTGGCGCTGCGCATGGGCATGAGTGCCAACACGCTGCAGCACAAGGTCAACCCGAACAACGCCACGCACCAGCTGCTGCTGCGCGAGGCGGTGGCCATGATGGCGATCACGGGCAACGTGCACATGCTGCATGCCATGGCCGACGAGCTGGGCTGTGTGGTGCTGTGCCGGGCCGAGGTGGAGGCGCCGGCGGTGGAGCTGGAGGCCAACCCCATGCTGCGCATCAGCCACATGGTGGGGGAGTTTTCAGACGTGCTGACGCAGGCCAACGCGGCGCTGGCCGATGGGCGCGTGACGCTGAACGAGATGCGCCGTGTGGAGCGCGAGGCGGCGCAGTTGATGGCGGCCATCCAGCGGGTGCTGGGGTCGCTGCGCAGCCTGATGCCGTGCCCGCCTGGTGGGGTGGAGGGGGCGGCGTGAGCATCAAGGTGATGACGATGGTGTTTGACCGCTACCCGGTGGGTGGCAACGAGCGCCTGCTGGCCCTGGCGATGGCGGACCATGCGCGCGACGATGGCACGCGCATTTGGCCGAGCATTGCCGAGCTGGCACGCAAGACACTGCAGAGCGAGAGCACGGTGCGCCGCCAGATCAAGCACATGGTGGCGCGCTGCTGGCTGGAGCCGGTGCGCAAGGCGTCTGGCAGGCCAGGGGACACGAACGAGTACCGCATTCACCCAGGGTGGATTGGCGGCGCGGCGCTGCCGTCAATGGGCGATGAGCCAGGCGAGCAGGGTGGGCAGGGCGATGAAGTGACGGGTGTCAATTTGACACCCGTCATGCCGGATGTTGAGACGCCCGAGGCTGTGCATAAAGTTATCCACACGGGTGTCAATTTGACCGAGACGGGTGTCAAAACAGGCGAGACGGGTGTCACAGCTATGACACCCGAATCTTCAGGAACCATCAAGAACCTTTATACCCCCCTACCCCCCGTTGACACGGGGGGATGTGGACAAAGCCCAAAGCCCAAACCCCAAAAGCCCGCAGGCAAAGCGCATGGCCTGGGCGCGGGGCAAGCGGGGCAGGGCGGCCAGCGGGAGGCAACGCCCTGGCGCTGGCACCAGTCGCGCAGCGGCATCGAGCGCGAGGGGCAGCGCCTGGGCCTGGGGTGTTGGGACGAGGCAGGTTTTCAGGCCGGGCGGGGCGAGGCGTTTGCTGCCTACGAGCGGCGTGTGCTGCGGGCGTGGGAGGTGGAGCGGGCGGCAGGGCAGGCGCAGGCTGCGGGTGGGCGGCAAGGGGCGGGGGCATGAGCATCAAAATCTCCATCACCCACAACTTCCCCGACGTGCAGCGCAAGCTGGCTGCATTGCATGAGGATGTGCGGGCCAAAGCAACGGCGAGCGCCATCAACCGCACCATGGCGCAGGCCAAGACCGCCATGAGTCGAGAAATTCGGCAGGAATTCAACATCAGCGCGGCCAAGGTCAACGAGTCGCTGGTGCTCCGGCGCGCGAGTTTCCGCGATGGTGTGGCCTACCTGTCTGCTTCGCTGGAGTCGCCAACCAAGCGCGGTCGCAGCCTGAACCTCATCAACTTTGCAGCACGCCAAACCAAACAAGGCGTGAGCTTCAAGATTCTTCGAGCCGGTGGCCGCAAGACCATCAAGGGTGCGTTCATCGCCAACCAGGGTCGCACGGTGTTCATTCGCGTGGGCAGAAAGCGTTTACCCATCAAAGCCCTGCAGACCATCGACGTGGCTCAAATGTTCAACACCAAGCGCGTCAACGCCAGGGTGGTTGAGTTCATGCAGTCCAAGTTCGAGGAAGTGTTTGACCGTGAGGCGCGCTTCTACACCGACCGATTCAACCAAACTGGATCCACTCGATGAGCCAACCAATGCATACCCCCCGGTCTAGGTTCTTCCACGCCCCGCCATTTACGGGTCGAAACGGGCGCGAGATCGCGCTAGTGTGTGGGCGGGCAATTAGTTAAGGGTTGGGTTAAGAGTGGCAGAAGTTAAGACGCTCAGCCAATCCGAGTACGCCAAGCACCGGGGGGTGAGCGAGGCAGCGGTGAGCAAGGCCATCAAGGCCCGGCGAATCACCCTGACGCAGGACGGCCGAATCGACCCAGTGGCGGCTGATGCCCAGTGGGCGGCGAACTCTCGCGTGCGCGCTGGCGCCGGTCGGCCGCCTGCATCTGGTGGCCTGGGCTCTGCTGCAGTCGAGGACGCCCAAGATTCCAAGCCCGGAAATGCCGACTACTGGGACGCCCGGTCGCGCCGTGAAATGGCCGAGGCCGAGACGGCTGAGATGGAGCTGGCCAAACTCAAGGGCGAGCTGATCGAGGTCAAGGCCGTGGAATCGGTCTGGGCCAAAACCTGCTCTGCAGTGCGCGAGCACCTGCTGCAGGTGCGCTCACGCCTGGCACCACAGCTTGCCGCTGAGAGCGACCCCTTCAAGGTGGACCAAATGCTGGAGGCCGAGCACAACCAGGCCCTGGCCGAGCTGGCCACGGCGGCCTTCATGAAGGGCACTGCCGCATGAGCGCCCGCGACCTGCCCGACGACGAAGCACGCGCGGCCGATCTCCTGGGCCAGGTGCTTGGCCGCTACCTCGCGCCCCCGCCGCGCGTGGACACCGCCGAGTGGGCTGGCAAGTACCGCTACATCGCCAAGGGCAGCGAGCGCGGGCAGTGGCGCAACGAGCGCACCCCCTACCTGGTGGAGCCCATGCACTGCGCCAGCTCCTTCTCGCCGTATGAGCGTGTGGTGCTCCAGTTCGCCACCCAGCTCGGCAAGACTGAGGTGCTCTACAACGCCCTGCTGCAGCGCATCCACACCGAGCCGCAAGACTTGATGATGGTGCAGCCCACGCTGCAAGACGCGCAGGACCACAGCGGCCAGCGGTTTCTTCCCACCGTGCTGCAGACCCCCATCCTGCAGGGCCTCGTGGCCACACAGCGCAGCCGCGACGAAAGCAGCTCCTGGCGTGCGCGCTCCATCCAGGGCGGGTTCGCCGCATTCTTTGCAGGCGCCAACAGTGCCGCCTCGTTGGCCTCCAAGCCGCTGGGCTTTGCCGTGGCTGACGAGGTCGACAAATGGCCAGCCGACGTGGACAACCAGGGCCCGCCGCTGGCGCTCCTCGAAGAGCGCATGAGCAACTTCAGCCGCCGCAAGCTGCTGATCGCCAGCACTCCTACCATCAAGGGCGCCAGCGTCATCGAGACCGAGTACCAGGCCAGCGACCGCAGGCGCTACCACGTGCCATGCCCCCACTGCGACGAGCGCCAGGTGCTGGTCTGGGGCGCCGGCCGAGAGTTTGGCCTCCAGTGGCTCAAAACCCCCACCGGCGAGGCCCGCCCAGACACCGCCGTCTACATCTGCGTCAAGTGCGGCGCCGCCATCGAAGAGCATGCCAAGACCGGCATGCTGGCCGAGGGCCTGTGGATCCCCGAGGCCCCGGGTGCCGGCCGTGGCAAGCGCGCGGGCTTTCACCTCAACAAGCTCTACTCCCCTGTGGGCTGGCGCAGCTGGGCCTCCCTGGTCGAAAAATGGGAGACCGCGCAGCGTGCCAAAAAGGCTGGCGTGAGCGGCCCGCTCAAAGAGTTCATCAACTCCAGCCTGGCCGAGACCTGGGAAGAGCAGGGCACAGGCGCAGACGCCGACGTGCTGCGCCGCCGCGCCGAAGACTACCCCCTGGGCACCGTGCCGCGTCACGGCCTCATGCTCACCATGGGTGTGGACACCCAGCCAGACCGGCTGGAGGCCCGCATCTGGGCCTTTGGCCGCGGCGACGAAAGTTGGCTGGTGGACCGCCACATCATCTACGGCGACCCCAACCTGGACGAAGGTACAGACGGCTCACCCTGGACCCGCCTCACCGAAATCCGCCGCACACCACTGCAGCATGCCGCTGGCGGGCAAATGCTCATCGAAGCCACCTGTGTGGACACCGGTGGCCACAACACCCACGCCGTCTACACCTACTGCCGCAACCACGCCCACGCCCACGTGCTCGCCATCAAGGGCGCCAGCCAGTACGGCCGGCCCGTGCTCGGCAAACCCAGCATGCTCGACATCAACTGGCGCGGCAAGTCTGTGCCCCGTGGCATCAAGGTCTGGCAGATCGGCACTGACACCGCCAAGCACCTCATCTACGGCCGCATGCGCCTCACCGCCGCCGGCGCCGGCTACGTTCACGTGCCCAAGATCCTGGCCGAAACGGACGAGTTCGAGCAGATGACCGCTGCCAAGCTCCTGCCCGTGGTGGTCAACGGCAAGCACAGCATGCGCTGGATCACCCCAGCCGGCCACCGCGAAGAGGCGGGTGACTGCCAGGTCTACGCCTACGCCGCCGCCTGCTACCTCGGCATTCAAACCTTCCGCGAAGGCACCTGGGCGCGGCGCCAGCAAAAAATCGCCCCGCAAGAGCAAGACCTTTTTGCCCAGCCTGCGGCAGACACAGCCCAGCCGCAGGCCAATGTTCCACGGGAAGCACTGCCCACCCCGTCGCCAGCCAATCAACACCAGGCGCGTCGTCCACCAGCGCGGCGCGCTCCATCGCGCACCTGGTGAGCCCGCAGCGAAACCCTAAAGACCAACAGCCATGACCACCCAAGAATCTCGCACAGCCAACGACCAAGACGCAGTCGTCAAAAAGCCATCACGCCAAGACATCCTGCAGTCCCTGGACACTGGCGACATCGTGGACGACATCCTTCGCCGCGTGATCGAAATGGCGCCCAGCTTCAAACTGGCACTCGCTCAGCAGATTGCCGCCGATGTCAGAAAAGACTGGGGTGGCGGCAAGACATACGTGGCTGGCGCTGGGGCCATCTACCGCGAAGCCCGAGACAAATCCATCATCCAGGCCTATGGCCGGGGCGAAAGGGTGCCGTACCTCAGCCGCATGCATAACCTGAGCGAGCGGCAAATCAAGCGCATCCTGAAACTGCCCCTTTGAGCAATCGCAATGCGGGTGGCGCAGGTCCACGCGCTGCGCCAGTAGTGACACGTTTGGGCTATTCAATGTCACCAGGGCCGCTTGAGACTTTGTCCCATGTGCACCTGCGTCAACCGCTCAAACGCTCAGCATGGCAGCAACCCCTACCGCTGAGCCAGCCCGCCATGTGGCGGGCGACACCCTGAAGTTCATCCGAACACTGCCCGACTACCTGGCCAGTGCAGGCTGGCTTTTGTCTTACGCCCTGGTCAGCGCCTCTGCGCGGTACACCTTCACGGGTGCGGCCCAAGGGGCAGACCACCTCATCAACGTACCCAGCTCCACCACATCCGAATGGCTGGCTGGGGACTACGCCCTGCGTGGCCAAGTCACTCGTGCTGGCGAGGTCTACACCGTGGTGGATCGACGCATGGTCATCGTCTCCAGCCTGGCAGCAGCGCTGGAAACGCGCAGTCTTGCACGTCAGCAGCTCGACAACGTCGAGGCCCTGTTGCTCGACCGCAGCAACAGCGCAGTGGCTGACTATGAAATCGCAGGCCGAAAGCTGGCCTACATCCCTGTCACAGAGCTGCTTGTGCTGCGAGACCGCCTGCGCCAAGACGTCAAGCGTGAAGACAACGCAGCCCGGGCCGCTGCGGGTCTGCCCTCATCCGGCAGGGTCATGGTGAGGTTTGGCTGATGAAAACACCCGGGCTCATCCAGCGGATTGCTGGCCTTTTTACTCGCTCCGCCAGCAACACCCGCGTCAAGCCACAGCCAGGCGCCTACCTGCGCAGGTTTGATGCGGCTCGCATTGATCGCATCACGGCCGACTGGTGGTCAGACAACGAGAGCATCAATCAAGAGCTTCGCCAAGACCTGGACCGGCTGCGGGCCCGTGGGCGCCAACTGCGCCACAACAACGACTACGCCCGCAAGTTCACAGGCATGTGCAGCGACAACATCATCGGACCCACCGGCATCCGTCTGCAGGTGCGCGTTGAAGACAAGCCCGGCGTGCCAGACCGCCTGGCCAACACCGCCATCGAGCGCGCCTGGCAAGAATGGTGCGGGCAATGCGACATCGGAGGCAGGCTCACTCTGCGAGACCTTTGCATCAACCTCATTGAGTCATTGCCCAGCGACGGTGAATTTTTGGTGCGCATGGTGCGCGGCGCCACAACGGGCAACCGCTTCAACTTTGCACTGCAAGCCATCGATGTGGACCGCATCGACACCACCTACCACGATCAACGCGGCGCGAGCCGCATCGTCATGGGGGTGCAGGTAGACGCCTTTGGCCGCCTGGAAGGTGTCTGGGTCTTCGACCACCACCCCAGAGACAGCCAGGCCATGGGGCGCCGCCGCGAATTCCTGGCGGCCGCCGACATCCTGCACGTCTTCAAGGTCGAGCGCGCGGGCCAGCTACGCGGTGTGCCATGGATGGCCCCTGGCATGCTCAGCCTGCACCACCTTGGCGGCTTTCTGCTCTCGGCCCTTTTGGCTGCAGAGCATGGTGCCAACCACTACGGGTTTTTCACCACACCCGATGGCACGGCCCCGGGCATTGGCGCGGCTGACGACACGGGCGCGCAAATCGCCGTCAGCCAGCCTGGCACCTTCGACACCCTGCCTGTGGGCGCAACGTTTCAGCCGTTCGAAAGCAAATACCCAGAGGCCAACTTTGCGCCATTCACCAAAGTGGCGCTGCAAAGAATAGCCACCGGCTGGCGAGTGGCGTACCACAGCCTGGCCAACGACCTGGAGGGCGTCAGCTTCTCCAGCATCCGCAGTGGCACCCTTGAAGAGCGTGACCGCTGGGCCTCCGACCAGCAATGGTTCATCGACAGCTTCATGGAGCCCATCTACCGGGCCTGGTTGCAAATGGCTCTGCTATCGGGCGCCATCACCATGCCCAACGGCGCCGCGCTGCCAGCTGGCAAGTATGAAAAATTTGCCCGGCACGAATGGCAGCCCAGGCGCTGGGAGTGGGTGGACCCACAGGCCGACACCAAGGCCAAGCTGCTCATGGTGCAAGGTGGGCTCATGTCCCCCCAAGACCTGGCAGCAGGCATGGGCTACGACTTCGAAGACACCCTCGCCGCCATCGCTGTTGCCAGAAAAATGGCAGCCGACTACGGCGTACCCCTCCCGGCCTACGACCCGGCGCCGGGCGTCAAGGTAGTCACAGATGCGGCGCCGTCCGATGCCACACAAACCGGCCGGTAGTGACATGTTTGGGCTATTCAATGTCACCCGTCAGGCATTGCAATGACGGCCATGCCAACACCTATCGATCACCAGGCCGTGCCGCCCCAGCTGGCTGCTCGCTTTGATGGGCAAGGGCGCATGCAGCGTGCCCTGCAAGTCGAGCGCGCCGCCATCAACGAAGAAGCGCGTACCGCCACCTTGGCCTTTGCCAGCGAGACCCCTTACGAGCGTTGCTGGGGTGTCGAAATCCTCGACTGCCAGACCACCAGCATCCGCCTGGGGCGTCTGAGCGCTGGTGCCAATTTGCTGTGCGACCACGACATGCGAGACGTGGTCGGTGTTGTTGAGTCAGTTGAGGTCGGCGCCGACAGGGTGGTGCGGGCCGTGGTGCGCTTTGGCAAAAGCGCACGTGCTGAAGAGGTGTGGCAAGACGTGCGCGATGGCATCCGCCGCAACGTCAGCGTCGGCTACATCATCCACAAGGCAGTGCTGGTTGAAAGCGTCGAAGGGCTGGACACCTTTCGCGTCAACGACTGGGAGCCTTACGAAGTGTCGCTGGTCAGTGTGCCGGCAGACGCCACCGTGGGTGTGGGCCGCAGTGCCAACGCCGGTGCTGAAAGAGGCATGGTCGTCCAGCTCACAGCCTGGGTGGACACCGAGTCTGTGCAAGACCAAGAGGTCGCAGAGCCTGAAGACACCGGCAGCCAGGCAACCACCGAAACCGCATCCATGGCCGGCATGCAGCCCAACCGGGCTAGCGCCGCTTCAATTTCTTCACCCATTCCCAGAGGTAACACCACCATGACCGTCGAAACCACGGCCGAGCGCAACCACGCCGCCGAAATTTCCAAAATTGCCGCCGCTTTCCCCACCCAGGCCTTGCGCGAGTTGGGTCTCAGCGCCATTCAGCGCGGGCTCACTGTCGAGCAATTCCAGCGCGAGGCCATCGACACAATGGCCAGTCAGCCCGTGCCCAGTGCAGACATTGGCATGAGCCGCAGCGAAGTCAAGCGCTACAGCGTCGTGCGTGCCCTGCATGCACTTGCCAACCCGCAAGACGCATCGGCGCAGCGCGCTGCAGCTTTTGAACGTGAGGCCAGCGACGCCGCCGCCGCCGTCATCGGCCGTGCAGCCCGAGGGCTCATGCTGCCAACCGACGTGCAAAAGCGTGACCTCGTGGTCGGTACTCCCACCGCGGGCGGCAACCTGGTGCAGACCGACGTGCTCGGTGGCAGCTTCATCGAAGCCCTGCGCAACGCCATGGTCCTGCCTGGCATGGGCGCCGTCATGCTCAATGGCTTGGTGGGCAACATTGCCATCCCCAAGCTCAGCGGTTCCGGCACCGCCTACTGGGTAGCTGAAAACACCGCACCCACCGAAAGCCAGCAAACCATTGCCCAGGTGCCGCTGCTGCCAAAAACCGTGGGTGCCTACACCGACATCGGTCGCCGCCTGCTGCTTCAGTCCAGCATCGACGTGGAAAACATGGTGCAGCAAGACCTTGCCAAGATCGTGGGCTTGGCCATCCAGCAGGCTGCCATCAACGGCACCGGTGGCACCCAGCCCAGCGGCATCCTTAACCAGGTCTCGGCCAGTGTCACTGGTGGCGCCAATGGTGCGGCACCCACATGGCAAAACATTGTGGACTTGGAAACCAACGTCGCCGTGGCCAATGCAGACGTGGGCTCCCTGGCTTACCTCACCAATGCCAAGGTGCGCGGAAAGCTGAAAACCACGCCCAAAGTCAACGGCTACCCCACCTTCATCTGGGGCGATGGCGCCAACCCCGTCAACGGCTACAACGTGGGTGTCACCAACGCGGTGCCATCCAATGGCACCAAAGGCACGGGCACCAACCTTTCGTCGGCCATCTTCGGCAACTTTGCCGATCTAGTCATTGGCATGTGGGGCGGCCTGGACATGTTGGTGGACCCTTTCACGGGTTCCAACGCCGGCACCGTGCGGGTGAACGTGCTGCAAGACGTGGACGTGGCGCTTCGCAACCTGGTCAGCTTTGCCACCTTCACCGACATCGTCACGGCTTGACAGGGCATTGTTGCTGATTGACCGCCATGTTTGCTGAAAGCCTGGGCCTGTACTTCAAGGACTTTGGTGTCCAGGCGCAGCTGGGCAACGACCCCGTGACCGGCATTTTTGACAGCCCCTACGCGTTGGCAGAGGGTGGTTTCGGGGCGGCCTGCCTCAAACCCACCTTTGTGTGCAGAACCAACTGCATTCCTGAAGAGCCGGTGGGAGCGAGCCTGCTGCTTGCCGGGGTGGCCTACACCATCGTGGAGCACCAGCCAGATGGCACCGGTGTCTCCACCCTGTTGCTGGAGCGGGTGTGAACATGGCAGACAGCAGACATCTTGTCATTCGCAACGCAGCCGCTGCGGCCATTCGCCTGGGCGGCCTCTTTGCCCAGGCCGATGTGCTCACCAATGGGCGCAGGCCCATGCCACAGACCGTCAAGGCACGAATTTTTGTGCGGCTGGACACCAGTGCCCCACGGCGCGCAGCCATCGCAGGCGGCCCTTCTGACTGGACCACCCAGTTGCTGGTCGAAATCGTTGCCCGAGACACGCCCGGCCTGGAGGCCGAAACCGCAGTCGATCAGATCCTGCAGCAAATCCATGCACGCCTGCTCACCAGCGGCAACCTGGGTGGGCTGGCCCTGGACACACAAATCACCCAGCTCGCCTGGGACGAAGACGAACTCGAAACCAACGTGGCCTCCTGCACCGCCAGTGTGCAAGTGCTCCACCGCACCAGCGAAAGCTCATTGATATGAAAGACACGCCCCAGACCGAGGCAGCAGCCCTGCCCACGCCATCGACTGCTCAGCTGGTCGATGTGCCCAACCCGCAGCGCGGCGGCAGCTATGCGCGAGACCCCGTTACCGGGGCGCTCACGCTGATTGTCCCCCCCACCGCCGACCTCAACACCACCGCCCCAGCCGAGGAGTAAGCCATGCCCCGTTACGTCAGAAACACAGCCATCCTGGCCAAAACCGAAACCACCTACAAGACCGATGCGACCCCCACAGGCGCGTCCGACGCGCTGCTGGTGAGCAACCTCACCATCAACCCGCTCAATGAGCAAAACGTCAGCCGCAACATCATCCGCCCCTACTTTGGCGGGTCTGAGCAATTGGTGGGCGTGGCCAACGTGCAGGTCAGCTTTGATGTGGAGCTGGTGGGCTCCGGCACCGCAGGCACGGCGCCGGCCTGGGGCAAGCTGCTCAAGGCCTGTGCGTTTGCAGAAACCGTGGTGGCCTCCACCCGGGTCGATTACACGCCCATCACCACCGCGGTGGATTCTCTCTCCATCTACTGGTACGACGACGGTGTGCTGCACAAACTGCTGGGCGCCCGGGGGGACGCGAGCTTCAAGCTCAACCTGGCAGGCATCCCGGTCATCAGCTACACCTTCACTGGCCTCTATGGGGGTGTTTCTGCGGCCAGCAACCCCAGCGTCACCTTGACGGCCTTCAAAACTCCCGAGGTCATCACCGACACCAACACGGGTGACATCACCCTGGGCGCCACCCACCTCAGCACCGGTGCGCCCACGCTCACCGGCGGCACGGTGTACCCCAGCAAGGGTCTGGAAATCAGCCTGGGCAACAGCGTCAATCACCGGCCACTGCTGGGCGGTGAAACCATCGAAATCACCGGCCGCGAAGTCACCGGCAAGATGAGCCTCGACCTGCAGGCCTCACAAGAAGCCACCTTCATGTCCGATGTGCGGGCCAACACCCTCACAAGCCTGGGCTTCACGCATGGCACCGTGGCTGGAAACAAAACCCTCATTTTTGCGCCGTCTGTCCAGCGTGTGGACCCGGCCAAGCAAGACGACCAGGGTCAGCGCCTCATTGACTTCGGCCTGCGCATGATGCCTGTCAACGGCAACGACGAACTGCGCATCGTCACCAGCTTCTGAAGGGTAAGCATGACCATCTGTTTGGTGATCGACGACATCGTCAAAGTGCCCGTCAAGGGCTATCTCAACGACCGCACTGGCAAAGCAAAGCCCTTCTCGTTCAGCCTGGTGTGCAAGCGCCTGAGCAAAGACGAGTTGGATGCCGAGCTCAAAGACCGCGAGCAGAAGGTGGCTGACATCCTCACCCGTGTCGCCACCGACTGGGAAGACGTGCGCGATGCGGCGGGCCAGCCAGCACCCTACAGCGCCGAGGCGCTGCAGGCCCTGCTGGGCATTGGCAACCTCGCCACCATTGCCTTCTCGGCCTACCTGCTCGAGCGCGGCGCCAAAGAAAAAAACTAGCCGAGGCGGCCCGCCTTCAAGCCCTGGGAGAGCTGGACTTCATGGGTGATGCGCAAACCGTCAGCCAGGCCGCCAACCGAGACGTGGACGAGGCGCTGGCCGCCTTTGGCCTGGTGGCAGACCGCCCCGTCATCACGCCACGCAGGTTCTGGCTCTGGCCAGAAAACCGGGCGGTGTTCGAGCTGTGGCAGCGGCTGCAAACCCAGTGGCGTGTCGGCCTGGCCGGCGCCACTGGGTTGAGTTACCCCGGGGTAAGTGTCGTCATGCGCCACATGGGGTTTCGGCAGGGCAGGGCAGACGAGGCGTTTGCCCTGGTGCAAGTCATGGAGAGGGCCGCGCTCACAGCGTGGCGCGACAAACAGAGTTGAAAGCAGTCAGTGACGCAAGCCAGCATTGTCCTCACCGCGCGCGATGACACCTCGCGCGCCTTCGCCACCCTCCAGGGCAGCCTGAACGACACCGGCCGGCGCATCGAGGCGCTGAACGGCACCGTCCGGCAGTTCCTGGGCGCGGCGGGTGTGGTGGCCTTCACCAGTGGCATCAAGTCCGCCATTGACGAGCTGGACCGCCTGGGTGACACCGCACCCAAGGTGGGCCTCACCGCCCAAAGCCTGGCCGAGCTGGGCTACGCCGCCAAGCTCAGCGGCACAGACACCGCCACGCTTGAGAGCGCCATGGGCAAGCTTTCGCTCAAGATGGCAGAGGCCGCTGGTGGCAGCAAGGAGGCGGCCCTGCTGTTCCAGACGCTGGGCATTCAGATCAAGACCTCTTCGGGCGCCCTCAAGGGCACCGACACCATGCTGGCCGAGCTGGCCAACAAGTTCAAAGGCTTTGCAGACGGGCCCGAGCGCACCGCCTTGGCCATGGAGGTCTTTGGCAAGTCTGGCAAAGAGCTCATCCCGCTGCTGCTGCAGGGTTCAGAGGGCATTGCCGGCCTGCGAGAGGAGTTTCGCAAGCTCGCTGGTGACGACATCAGCGAGGCCGTGGCCATCGCCGGCCAGTTCAATGACAACCTGGACCGTTTGCACACCTCGTCCTTGGGGTTTGCGCGCACCATCATTGAGGCCGCGGGCCCCGCCCTCAACGAAATCATCAGCGGCTTCACCAGTGCCAACGAAAAGGGCGAAAAGTTCAGCGTCGTGGGCGAGGGCCTGCGCATCATCCTGGAAACGGTGGCCATCACCGGCGCCAACGTTGCCTATGTGTTCCAGACCATCGGTTCCAACATTGGCGGTCTGTTGGCCCTGGTCACGGCAGAAGGGTCGCTCAAAGACTCCATCTACGCCAGCATGCAGGCCGACGACCAGGCGCGGCGCAAGGCGCTGGACAGCTACGAGCAGCGCATCCTCAAGGCCAGAGAGCTGGCCAAAGCCAATGCCGCAGCGGCCTCGGCGGGTGATGGTCAGGCCAAAAAGCCTGCACCCGTGGTCACCAAGCCTGACCCAAGCGCCCAGAAGGAATACGACCAAATCCTGGCCTCCATCGAAAAGCGGGGGTCGCTCATCCGGCAAGAGCTGCTGCTCGGGCGCAGCCTCACAGACGCAGAAAAATTCCGCCTGGAGGTGCAAGAAAAAATCACGGGCTCTCGCAGCAAGCTCACCGAGGCGCAGCGCCTGCAGCTCCAGCTCAAGCTCAAAGAACTGCAGGCCGACGAAGACCAGCGCGACAAACTGGCCCGCCGCACCAAGGAAATGCAGGCCTACTACCAGCAAGAGCAAGAGCTGCAAGACGAGCTGAATGCAGACATGGTGCGCCGCGACCAGGCGTTCGACCAGCGCCTGCGCCAGGCCATGGACTACAGCCGCGCAGTGGGCGAATCAGCCCAGTATGCGCAGGTGGAGGCGCAGTACGTGCACGCCAGTGACACCGTGCGCGCCATGGCCCTGGACAAACTCGCGCTCGAGCTGAACCTGCAGCGCCAAATCCGTGACATCGAGGCGGACAACCTGCTCAACCAGGAACAGCGGGCAGAGCTCATTGCCAAGCTCACCGAAACCGCGCAGCGCGACATTGCCATTGCCCAGTCTCGCACGGCGGTGGAGACCTACCGCCGCGTGTACGGCGAAATCTCAGATGGCCTGGCAGACGCCACCATCGACGGCCTCAAGCACGGGGCAAAGTCTGGCGCGCAAAGTGCCATCAAGATCATCGAGACCGAATTCGAGAGCCTGGTGCTCAGGCCCATCATCAAGGCCTATTTGCAGCCGGTGGCTTCAAGTGTCACTGGCCTGTTTGGGGCGGGTGGGTCAGCTGGTGGTGGTTTGGCGGGCGCAGCCAACACCGCCAGCAGCCTGGGCAACCTCGCCAGCCTCAGCGGCTCCCTGGGCTCTGGCTTCGGGGCGGGCCTCAACGCCTCGCTGAGCGGCGGTTTCGGCACCCTGGGCCTGTCCATCGAGGGCGGCATGGCCGCCATTGCAGAGGGCACATCGGCCTCCATCGCAGCTGGCATGGGCCAGATTGCGGGCGCTGTGGGCCCCTATGCCCTGGCGGCAGTGGCCGCCTACCAGCTGGCCGACAAGCTGTTTGGCTCCAACGGCGGCCCCAAGACAGAGAGCGGCTACGGCCCCGGGGTGGACATCACGGCCAACCAAGAGTCGGCCAAGCTCGTGGCCGACAGCATCAGCAAGAGCTATGCAGACCTGGCCACCCAGCTCCAGCTCAGCAACCGCGACCTGGCTGTGGGCGTGCGCACCGGCATCGACACTGTGGGCGACAGCCTCACCCAGCTGCAGGTGGTGGCGCAGCAGGCCGGGCAAGACGTGTACAACCGCTACCTGCGCCTGGGCGGCACCCCCGGCGCTCAAGAAAACGTGGCCCGGGGCGACGCCGCCCTGGCCGCCGCCATTGCCGAGGAGACGCAGCGCGCCATCCTCGCCGGCCTGCAGCGCAGCGACCTGCCAGCCAACATCAAGGCCCTGATCGACGGCCTGGGCGACGCCTCCAGCCTGGCCGACATTCAGGCCGGCATCAGCGCCGTGACCGCCGCGCGCAGCCAGCAGCTCACGCTGGAGGCCCGGCTGTACGACCTCACCGCCACCGAGGCCGACAAGCTCGCCAAAACCCGCGCCGACGAGCTCGCCGCCGTTAACCCCGTCAACCGCGCGCTGCTCGAGCAAATTTACGCGCAGGAAGACCTCAAGAAAGCACTGGACGGCGCCACCCAGGCCAGCACCGTTGCCGCCAGCGCCGCTGACAGCCAGCGCCTGCAAGACCTGGCCACGCGCCGCGCCTTGCAAGGCCAGATCGACGGCGTGGTGGCCGACTTCAACGCCCTGTACAACAGCTTCCAGGGCCGCAGCCAGGCTGTGGCTGCGGCCACCCAGGCCACCCTGGGCCTCACCCAGGCAGAGGCGGCCCAGCACAGCGCCACCCTCGACTTTCTGGGCCAGGCCCAACAAAAGGCCGACGCCCTGGCCCAGGCCGGTCAGGCCGCCGCAGGTGCACTGGCCAGCGTCACCAGTGCCATGCAAGCCGTGCAGGCTGACCTGGCTGGGCAGGTCGCGCTCACGCGCCTCATGGCGGGCGACGTGTCGGGTGCCATGGCCCAGCTCGCCCAGGCCAACACCACATCCTTCTCTGGCTATTTCGACAGCCAGGGCGGCTTCAACGCCGGTGCCTTCAACGAGGCCTATGCCCGCCGCCAGGCAGAGCTCACCATGGACCTCGGCCAACAGCTCGCCGCCAACGTCACCAGCACCCGGCACCTCACCGCTGCCGTGTCTGCCGTGGCGGGCGCCGTGGCCAGTGCAGAGGGGGTGCTCAAGCCAGCCGATCTGGCGGCCCTGGCCACCCGTGCCCTGCCGGTTTACAACCAGCTGGCCAGTGCCATCAGCGCCAACGCCCTGCGCCTGGATGACTTTTCTGCCAGCCTCGGGGCTGCAATTGGCGGTGTTGTCTCGTCTGTCCAGTACGTCAACAAAGGCACGCTGGCCACCCTGCAGCAGGCCGTGGGCAGCACGGCCTACGCCATCCTCAACCGGGGTAACTTCGCCCAGCAGGGCGTGGAGCTGCAAAACGGCTTGGGCAACAACCTGGCCAGTGGCCCCGGTGTGCTGCAAATCCGTGCCCTGCGCGCCGTCAATGCCCAGCTGGACAACCAGATCACCAGCCTCCAGGGCCGGGCCATCGCCGCCGGCGGCATTTTGGGCAGCCTGGGTGAGGCCATGGGCCGTGGTGCCATCTCTGGCAACGCCGTTGCCGACAGCCTGGCCTTCATCACCCAGAGCTTCAACGGCCTCATCCAGCCCGTGCTGGACGCCGCCACCGCCACCGGCTCCCTGGGTGCCACCCTGATCGACGCGCGTGCCCAGCTCGACACCCTGGCCCGCCGCGCCGAGGCGGGTGAGTTTCTGCTCACCGCAAGCCAAATCGAGCAGCGCATGCAGGGCCTGGTCAGTGCCGGCGTTGCCTCGGCCGGGTACTACTTTGAGCAGCTCAACACCCTGGTCAAGGAATTCGACGCCACCGCCTCTTCGGTCGCCCCGGCCATGGACGACATCACCAGCGCCATGGGTCGCTTCAAGTCTGCCGCAGACGTGTTTTCTGAAAGCGCCCAGGCCATTCGCGAAGGGCTGGCCGGGCTGAGTGGCGCCGCCGCCGCCGGCCTGGGGCAGGGGGCGGGCCTCACCGCCGGCAAGGCCGAGGCCGTGGCCAGCGCGGGCGACCTGTTTGCCAGCATCCTCACCAGCAAAAACGCCGCCACGGCCCAGGCCAAGCTTGCTGCCAGTGGCTTCACGCCCAATGGCGACAGCACCCTGCGCGACATCAGCCTGCTGCTGCAAGACCTCGCCGCCTTCGACAACGAGGGCCTGTCGCGCACCTACTACCGGCTGAGCGCCGCCCTCAAAGACAACCAGCTCACCGTCGAGCAGTACAACCAGCTCATCGGCTACAGCCAGTCCGTGTACCTCGACTCTGCCGCCGCGGCCGAGCGCAGCAGCCAGGCCTACCAGCAGGCCACAGAGAAATACCGCAAGTTCAGCGACGACCTGCGCGCCTTCATCAACGGCATCGCTGGCGCGGCAGACAACTCTGGCCAATCGTTCGACCGCCTCAGCGCCCGCTTCACCGACCTGGTGGACGCCGCCAAGCGTGGGGACGACGCGGCCTTTGGCCAAATCAGCGGTGTGGGCGGCAGCCTGGTGCAGGCCCTCAAAGACAGCGCCACCACCGGGCTTGAGCTCGACCGTGGCCTGGCCCAGATCCAAGTCGCCGCCGCAGAGGCCGCTGCCTATGCAGACCAGCAAGTGAGCGCGGCCGACCAGCAAATTGCCCTGCTGCAGTCTCAGGTCTCGGGCCTGGACAGCCTCAACGCCTCCGTGCTCAGCGTGCGCGACGCCGTGCTGCTGTCTCAACCCCAGGCCGCCAGCGCGGCCACCACCCTTGGCATGCCCAGCTATGCGCCGGCCTACGCCCCCGTGGTGGTGCCCTCCGTGGCCGCGCCGGCCACTGCGCCCGCGCCGGTGGACACATCGGGCATCGAGCGCCGGCTCGCCAGCCTGGAGACGGGTTTGCTCAACGCCCTGGCCACCCTGGCCAGCAACACCGGTGACGCGCGAGACAGCCTCACCAAGTGGGACCGCGATGGCATGCCCGCCGTGCGCACCTGAGGCGCAAACGCCATGAACCTGCTCACCCCCACCGCCGTCACAGACAGCAATTTCGTGGCCAGCAATGTGCCCGAGACCGACTACCCCGCCTGGAACGCCGCCACCAACTACAGCGTGGGCACCTTCGTCATCCGCACGCAGACGCACCGCATCTACCAAAACCTCATTGCAGGGGTGGATGCCACCACGCCAGAGGTGGCCGCCAAACAGGCGCCACCACGCTGGCTGGACGTTGGCCCCACAAACCGCTGGGCCATCTACGACGATGTCATAGGCACCACCACCACCAACACCGGCAGCATCACCGCCACCATCAACATCGGCCAGGTGGGCGCGGTGGCCTTTGTGGACATCAAAAACGCCAGCAGCATCACCGCTACCCTGCTCGACCAGCCCGGTGGCACCCAGGTCTACAGCAAGACCGTGAGCGACCTGGACCGCGCCAGCCTGACCGACTTTTTTGACTTCTTCTACGAGCCCTACCAGCAGCTGGACACCGTGCTGCTGTCAGACCTGCCCACCTACTACCCCAGCGCCCAGCTCAGCTTCACCGTGGCGGGCACTGGGCAGGTGGGCTTTGGTGCCCTGAAGGCCGGCAACTACTACAGCCTGGGCGGCACCGAGTACGGCGCCAGCCTGGGCATCGTGGACTACTCCGTCAAATCCACCGACAGCGTGGGCCGTGTGAGTCTCACCAAGCGCGGCTATGCCAGCACCTTCGACGCCAAATTTGTGTTCGACAAGGCTGCGCTGTCCCGGGTGTATCGCCTGCTGGCAGGTGTGCGCGCCACACCCACCGTGTACGTGCTGACCGACGTGGCTGGGTACGAAACCGGCATCTTGTTCGGCGTGTTCCAAAGCTTTTCCATCGACCTGGCCATGGCGGACATGAACCGCTGCACCCTCCGCGTGGAGTCATTCCTATGAGCATCACCAACCTGCCCGCACTCAACCGCTCGTCGGCCACCTTCAAGGCCGATGTCAACACCTACTTTGGGACCACGCTGCCCCAGTTCACCGCCGAGCTCAACACCGAGATCGACCGCCTCAACACCCTGGGCACAGGCGCCTACACCGGTACCAGCACCACCTCCAACACCGTGAGCACGGGGGCCAAAACCTTCACCATCCAGGCCGGGCGTGGCTTTGTGGTGGGCCAGCCCGTGCAGGTGGCACAAACCGCCAACCCGGCCACCAACTACATGATTGGCCTGGTCACGTCCTACAACAGCACCACCGGTGTGCTGGTGGTCAACGTGAGCGAGGTTGGGGGCAGCGGCACCTTTACTGACTGGACGGTCAGCGTCAGCAGTGTGCGCAGCGTCGCGGTGCCCTATGTGAACAACTACAAAAACCGGTTTGGCACCACGACCACCACCACCCTCACCGTGCCCGCTGGCGTCACCTCCATGCGCGGCTATGCGGTGGGTAAGGGGGGTAACGGGAGTGTCAGTACGGCAGGTGCAAATGTGGCCAGTGGTGGGGGTGCAGGCTTCGCATTTGGCGACATTGCGGTCAACCCGGGGCAATCGGTCTCCATCAACATTGCCGCAGGCGTGGCCACAGTTGTGGTCGGCGGCGTCACCATGCTCACGGCAAACCCGGGTGGAAACGCCAGTGGTGCCACTGCTGGAACTGCAGGCACTGCCAGCATCAATGCCGCCGTGACCAACGGCGGGGCTTTTTCAGGTGGTGCTGGTGTCGGTGCCACATTAACTGCGGGCGGCGCCTCGTCGGGTTCACCACTGGGTGCGGGCGTGTCAGGAAATGCCTCTGGCGGGGGCTCTAGCCCGGGTGGCGCTGGGTCCCAAGGCGGCGGCGGACTGGGGGGGCTGGGTAACCAGCATGGCGCTGGTGCTGGAGGTCCCGCAGGCCCAACTGGCCCGGGAGTTTCACGCTCATTCCAGAACCGTTTTACAGACCCGCTACTTTCTCATGCCGACGGGCCTGGTGGTTTTCAAAAAAACGATCTGTCGGCCGTCTCGCTGCCATCGCCGGGTGCGGGTGGTGCAGCACACATCCCAATCACTTCGATTGCTTCCATTGGTCAACAGGGTGGTGATTTCGGTGGCGGCGGCACCGCTTACCAAACAAATTCTGGGGCGGCAACTGGAGGCGCTGGCGGGTTTTTGTCAGGTGGTGGGGCGGCATACCTCACGGCGTCGGGCTTCACTGCCACTGGTGGAAACGGAGGATATGGCGGAGGTGGTGCGGGCGCTAGCGCAGTGGCAGGCAGCTCTGCTGTGGCTGGCCAGGGCGGCGCTGCCTACGTCGTGCTCATGTACTGAAAGGGGGTTTTGTGAAATTCGCATTCAACGACAACGGCATCCTGCGCGACGTGGTGCAAACGCCACCCGCCTTGCTGTTCGATATGGGCTATGCCCAGCACTTCATCACCGTGCCAGACGACGCCCAGACGGGCTGGCTGTGGGACGGCCATCTGGCCAGCCCGCCGCCCACACCTGTGCCCGTGAGCCGCGTGCCAGCCACCATCACCCGGGCTCAGGCCAAGCTGGCATTGCTTGCCGCTGGCCTGCTGGACAGCGTGCAGCCCACCATCAACGCCATTGCAGACCCTGTGCAGCGCGCGGCCGCGCAGATCGAGTGGGATGACCGGCTGACCTTTGAGCGCAGCAACCCCACGCTGGTGGCCCTGGCCACGGCCATGGGCATGACCAGCGATGAGCTGGACGCGCTATTTGTGGCAGCAGCCAGTTTGTGAGGTGACCTATGGAACCACAAAACCGAGAAGAGTTGTCCGAGCGAGAAATGCTCATTGCCAAGCGGATCGCGCAAATAACCATCGAAGAGCTGGCCAACCAGTTCTATCAGAAATTGGGAAAAAACGTGGTCAGCCGCATTCTGGTGCTGCTTGGTGCCGGGGCGCTGGGCATGGGCCTGGCCAAGGGCTGGATCAGCTTCACACCACCCACCAAGTAAAGGAGTCACCATGCTGGAACTTTTTGGCCTGGTCTTTGGCGGCGTGAGCCGCCTGGCCCAGCACTACCTGGATCTGCGTGACAAGCAAGCAGAGCGCGACCACGAGGCTCGGCTTTTTGAGCACCAGGTGAAGCTGCAAGAGATGAAGGGCCAGGCCGACCTGGCCCTGCGCCGGATGGACGCCACCCTGGCCACCGACCAGGGCGAAATGGCGCTGCTGCAGGGCGCCCTAGAGGCGCAAAGCCGCGAGGCCACGGCGGCCGGTGGCTGGGTGCTCAAGCTGAGTGCGGCCATCCGGCCCGTGCTCACCGTGTGGCACGCCGTGGTGGTGTACACGCTCATCAAGGTGGCAGTGGTGGCCGTGGCCCTGGCCCAGGGGCAGAGCTGGCCCCAGGCCGTGCTGGCCATTTACACCGAGTTTGACCGGGCGCTGTGCGGCAGCATCGTGAGCTTCTGGTTTGCAGACCGCAGCCTGCGCAAGGCGGGCCACGCATGACCAAAGCGCTGCCAGTCAACCCCGCATGGACGGCGCAAGAGCGGCTGCACATCATGCTGGCGGCCAGCAGCGTGCTGGCCAGCGTGTATGAGGGCTGCGCCCAGCGCGGGCCAGACGGGCGCATCTACCCCTACCTGGACACCCTGGCCAAGCCGCCGGTGTGGACGCGCGGCTTTGGCCGCACCTACGGCATATCGGCCCAGAGCGAGCCCATCACCCGCGCCCAGGCCGTGGCCGAGCTGCGCGAGGGCCTGGCGCGCTACGGCCTGCGCGTGGCCGCCCTGTGCCCGCCCATCACCGCCGTGCCCGTGCTGTGGGCCGCCGTGACCGACTGGGCCTGGAACTGCGGCCTGGGCGCATTCGAGGCCAGCCGCCTGCGCCGGGCGCTGGCCGAGCAGCGCTGGGCCGACGCGCTGGAGCGCCTGCGCACCCCCACCACCGCCGGGGGTGTGACCTACCTGGGCCTGCAGCGCCGCCGCAAGGCAGAGCGCTTGTTGGCCGCGCACGCAATGGGCATGGAGGCCCCCGCATGAACTACAGCAAAACCCTTGGCGACCTGGGCGACCGGGTAGACCTGCTCATCAGCCGTGGCGACCATTTTGGCCCGCACAGCCTCGCCCTGGCCAACCCAGACGGCTCGCCCGTGGACCTGACGGGCTGCACCCTGGCCGGCGTGGTGCGCGTGGGCGAGGCCGAGGTGGCCGTGCGTGTGCAGGTGACCAACCCCACCCAGGGCCAGGCCAACTTTTGGCTCACGCAGGCCGACACCGCCACACTGCCCGCGGGCGCCACAGAGACGGCCCAGCAGGGCGCAGGCAAGTGGCAGCTCAAGCTCACTGACTCGGCTGGCCACCGCCACCCGGTGTTCTACGGCGCCGCCCAGGTGGCGCCCAGCCTGCTGTGACGCACACCACCCTGCAGCCCGCCGCCGCGGTGCAGGCCACGGTGCAGCAGCCTGCGCCGGTGCAGGCCCTGCTGCAGCCGCCACAGCCGGCTCACCCTGCGCGTGAATCATGCGGCTGAA
>CAZKDU010000002.1:6979-30808 GCA_964551485.1 uncultured Burkholderiaceae bacterium | reverse complement strand
GATGGCCTCGATGTTGCCCGGCACCTTGCCCAGCATGGCCTTGGCTTCCTTGCCCACCGCCTGGATCACCTTCTTGCCCTGCGGGCCACCCTCGTGGCGGATGGCCACGACCGAGGGCTCGTCCAGCACGATGCCTTTGTCGCGGGCAAAAATCAGGGTGTTGGCGGTGCCAAGGTCAATCGCCAGGTCGGTGGAGAAATACCGACGGAAAGCTCCAAACATCACAAGTCCTCTCGGGCACAGCGCGTGCACGGACGGCTGTCGCCAAACATGAATCAGGTCACAAGCCTTGGGTGAACCGACCGGCGACCATGCCGCAGACATGACCGCAAAGGCGGGATAATACCGCATCCCCTGCGAACAACCGGCCCCGAACCTGGCTTCGGCCGGCGCCGGATCCCCTCTGTTGTCCCCCATTTTGCACACGGTACTGCCCATGGCCCTGACCCCCCAGGACATCCAGCGTATGGCCCACCTGGCCCGGCTGGCACTGCGCCCCGAAGAAAGCGAGCGCATGCTGACCCAGATCAACGGTTTCTTCGACATCGTCGAGCAGATGCGCGCCGTGGACACCACGGGCGTGGCACCCCTGGCCCACCCGGTGGCCGCCATCCAGGACGTGGCCCTGCGCCTGCGCGAGGACGCGGCCAGCGAGCCGGACCAGCGCGAGGCCAACCAGCGCAGCGCCCCCGCGGTCGAGCGCGGCCTGTTCCTGGTCCCCAAAGTCATCGAGTGAGCCCCATGAGTGATCTGCACGACCTGGGCGTGGCCGAGCTGGGCTCGCTGCTGCGCCAGCGCCACGTCTCGGCCACCGAGGCCGCCCGCCATTTCCTGTCCCGCGCCCAGGCCCAGGCCGGGCTGGGCGCCTTCCTGGCCACCGACGAAGCCGCCACCCTGGCCCAGGCGGCCACCGCCGACGCGCAACTCGCACGCGGTGAGGGCACGGCCCTGACCGGGGTGCCGCTGGCACACAAGGACATCTTCGTCACCACCGACTTTCCGACCACGGCCGGCTCGCGCATGCTGGCCGGCTACCGCTCGCCCTTCGACGCCACCGTGGTCGCCAAGCTGCGTGCCGCCGGCATGGTGTGCACGGGCAAGCTCAACTGCGACGAGTTCGCCATGGGCTCGGCCAACGAGAACTCGGCCTTTGGCCCGGCGCGCAACCCCTGGGACACCACGCGCATTCCTGGCGGCTCCTCGGGCGGCAGCGCCGCCGCCGTGGCGGCGCGCCTGGTGCCCGCGGCCACCGGCACCGACACCGGCGGCTCGATCCGCCAGCCGGCCAGCTTCTGCGGCATCACCGGCATCAAGCCCACCTATGGGCGCGCCAGCCGCTACGGCATGATCGCCTACGCCTCCAGCCTGGACCAGGCCGGCCCGATGGCGCGCAGCGCCGCCGACTGCGCCCTGCTGCTGTCGGCCATGTGCGGCCCCGATCTGGACCGTGACTCAACCTCGCTGGACCTGCCCGCCGAGGACTACAGCCGCGCACTGAACGACTCCCTGGAGGGCCTGCGCATCGGCCTGCCCAAGGAGTTCTTCGGCCCCGGCCTGGCCGACGACGTGCGCGCCACCCTGGACACGGCCCTCAAGGCCTACGAGCAACTTGGCGCCACGCTGGTCGAGATCTCGCTGCCACGCACCGAGCTGGCCATCCCGGTCTACTACATCCTGGCGCCGGCCGAGGCCAGCTCCAACCTGAGCCGCTTCGACGGCGTCAAGTTCGGCCACCGCGCCCACGACCCGGCCGACCTGCTCGACATGTACAAGCGCACCCGCGCCGAGGGCTTCGGCGACGAGGTCAAGCGCCGCATCATGATCGGCACCTACGTGCTGAGCCACGGCTACTACGACGCCTACTACCTGCAGGCGCAGAAGATCCGCCGCATGATCGCCGACGACTTCCAGCAGGCGTTCAAGCAGTGCGACGTGATTGCCGGCCCGGTCGCGCCCACGGTGGCCTGGGCGCTCGGCGACAAGGCCAACGACCCGGTGGCCAACTACCTGGCCGACATCTTCACCCTGCCCGCCTCGCTGGCCGGCCTGCCCGGCATGAGCGTGCCGGCCGGCTTCGGCGCGGGCGGCCTGCCGGTGGGCCTGCAGCTGATCGGCAACTACTTCTCCGAGGCGCGCCTGCTGAATGCGGCGCACCGCCTGCAGCAGGCCACCGACTTCCACCTCCGTGCACCGCAGGGGGTCTGACCATGACGCACCAACTGATCCAGGGCTACGAGGTCGTGATCGGCTTCGAGACCCACGCCCAGCTCTCAACCCACAGCAAGATCTTCAGCCGCGCGCCCACGGCCTTCGGCGCCGAGCCCAACACGCAGGCCTGCGCGGTGGACCTGGCCCTGCCCGGCACGCTGCCGGTGATGAACCGCGGCGCGGTCGAGCGCGCCATCCGCTTCGGCCTGGCCATCGGCGCCCATGTGGCGCCGCACAGCGTGTTCGCGCGCAAGAACTACTTCTACCCCGACCTGCCCAAGGGCTACCAGATCAGCCAGTTCGAGATCCCCGTGGTCCAGGGCGGCGCGGTCGAGTTCTATCTGGACGACGAGAAGAAGACAGTGCGCCTGGTGCGCGCCCACCTCGAGGAAGACGCCGGCAAGTCGCTGCACGAAGACTTCGTGGGCCAGAGCGGCATCGACCTGAACCGTGCCGGCACGCCGCTGCTGGAGATCGTGACCGAGCCCGACATGCGCTCCAGCGCCGAGGCCGTGGCCTACGCGAAGGAGCTGCACAAGATCGTGACCTGGATCGGCATCTGCGACGGCAACATGCAGGAGGGCAGTTTCCGATGCGACGCCAACGTCTCGGTGCGCAAGCCGGGCCAGCCGCTGGGCACTCGCCGCGAGATCAAGAACCTGAACAGCTTCAAGTTCATGCAGCAGGCCATCGACTACGAGATCCGCTGGCAGATCGAGCAGATCGAGGACGGCCACGCCATCGAGCAGGCCACCGTGCTGTTCAACCCTGACACTGGCGAGACCCGCGCCATGCGCACCAAGGAAGACGCGGCCGACTACCGCTACTTCCCCGACCCGGACCTGCCGCCGCTACAGATTTCGGAGCACTGGATCCAGGAAATACAAGGTCAGATGCCCGAATTGCCCCGTGCCATGGCGGCGCGTTTCATGGCCGTCCACGGCCTGCCCGAGTACGACGCCACCACCCTCACGCAGAGCCAGGCCATGGGCGCCTACTTCGAGGCCGCGGCCCAGGCCAGCGGCCAGCCCAAGCTGGCCAGCAACTGGGTCATGGGCGAAGTGTCGCGCCGCCTGAACGCGGACGAGATTGGCATCGATCAGGCCCCGCTGGGCGCGGCGCAGCTGGGTGCGCTGATCGCCCGCATCGCCGACGGCACCGTGTCGCACAGCGCCGCACGCCAGGTGTTTGAGGCGCTGTGGACCCGCGAGGGCCAGGACGTGGACGCCGTCATCGAGGCCAAGGGCCTGAAGCAGATGAACGACAGCGGCGCGCTGGAGGCCATCCTCGACGAGGTGATCGCCGCCAACCCGGACAACGTGGCCCAATTCAGGGCCGGCAAGGAGAAGGCCTTCAACGCCCTGGTCGGCCAGGCCATGAAGGCCAGCAAGGGCAAGGCCAATCCGCAGCAGGTCAACGAGCTGCTGCGCAAGAAGCTGGGCTGACCCTGCGGCGGGCGCCCACGGGGATCGGTCGCCTGCCCCCTCGGCAGGGCCCGGCCCTGCCAGCGCGGCTTGGTTGCGGGCGCCAACGCCAGCACCCTGGCGGTGCGCACCCGGCCAAACAAGGGGCCAAGGCACTGGGTGCGCGGGCGACGTCCCGCCGGCAGCGCCTCGGTCAGGCCACGCCGTAGCGCGTGCGGTAGGCCTGCACCCGCGGGCGGTGCTCGGCCAGGGCCGCGCCGGCCTGGCCGTCGAGGTAGCCAAGCAGGTCGGTCAGCGTGGCGATCGCACACACCTGCAGGCCAAGCTGTTCACGCACGTACTGCACGGCGCTGTGCGGCACGTCACGGGTCTGGCCGTCGGCGCTCTGCTCGGTGGCCATCTCCTGGCGGTCCAGCGCGATCGCCACCGCATGCGCCGTGGCGCCGGCAGCGCGGATCAGGGCAATCGACTCGCGCGCGGCGGTGCCGGCCGACATCACGTCGTCCACGATCAGCACCCGGCCGCGCAGTGGCGCGCCCACCAGGCTGCCGCCCTCGCCGTGGGTCTTGGCCTCTTTGCGGTTGTAGGCAAAAGGCACGTTGCGGCCCAGCCGGGCCAGCTCCACCGCCACCGCCGCGCCCAGCGGGATGCCCTTGTAAGCAGGGCCGAAAATCATGTCAAACTCGGTGCCGCTTTGCAGCAGGCGGCGCGCGTAGAACTCGGCCAGCCGGCCCAACTTGGCGCCGTCGTCGAACAGGCCGGCGTTGAAGAAGTAGGGGCTGAGCCGGCCCGCCTTGGTCTTGAACTCGCCAAAGCGCAGCACGCCGGCGTCCACCGCGAACTGCACAAACGCCTGCGCCAGCGCATCTTGCGCAGCGCCATCCAACCGACTCTCTGACATGGGGACTTCCTTGTTCACACTGACCAGCCTCAACCTCAACGGCATCCGTTCCGCCGCCACCAAGGGCGTGGAAGCCTGGGTCAAGAAAAACTCGCCGGATTGTATTTGCGTGCAGGAAGTCAAGGCCCAGGCCGCCGACGTGCAGGGCCGCTTCGAGCAGCTGGCCGGGCTGCAGGGGCACTTCCATTTCGCCGAAAAAAAGGGCTATTCGGGGGTAGGCATCTACACCCGCCACCAGCCAAGCGACGTGGTGGTGGGCTTCGGCGCGCCCGAGTTCGACGCCGAGGGCCGCTATGTGGAGCTGCGCTTCGACACACCGGCGCGCAAGTGGTCCATCATCAGCTGCTACTTCCCCAGCGGCTCGTCCGGACCCGAGCGCCAGGCGGCCAAGTTCCGTTTCCTCGACCTGATCTACCCGCACCTGCAGGCGCTCCGGGGCCAGCGCGAGTTCATCCTGTGCGGCGACCTCAACATCGCCCACACTCAGGCCGACCTGAAGAACTGGCGCAGCAACCAAAAGAACAGCGGCTTCCTGCCCGAGGAGCGCGCCTGGATGACCCGCACCCTGGACGAGGGCGGCCTGGTGGACGTGTACCGCCGGCTCCAGCCCGACACCACCGACGCCTGCTACACATGGTGGAGCAACCGTGGCCAAGCCTACGCCAACAACGTGGGGTGGCGGCTCGACTACCACCTGGCCACCCCGGCGCTGGCCGCGCTGGCGCGCCACGAGGCCGTCTACAAGGCCGAGAAATTCTCGGACCACGCCCCTCTGACCGTGGCCTACGAGCTCACGCTCTGAGCGCCACGCCCCTGCGCACGCCATGGCCCAGACGCTGAGCGCCCCGGCCCACAGCGAGCTGCTGGTGCGCAAGAGCCGCTTCATCGGCTGTGTGCAGCCCATGGCCGACCGCGCCCAGGCCCAGGCCGAGGTGGTACGCCTGCGCGGCCTGCACCCGGGCGCAGCCCACGTCTGCTGGGCCCTGCTGGCGGGTGGCCAGTCGGCCGCGATGGACGATGGCGAGCCCAGCGGCACGGCCGGTCGCCCCATGCTGGAGGTGTTGCGTCACCAAGACCTGGACAGCGTGCTGGCCACGGTGGTGCGGTACTTCGGTGGGGTCAAGCTGGGCGCGGGCGGGCTGGTACGGGCCTACACCGACACGGTGGCCCAGGCCCTGCTGGGCGCGCCCAAGCAGCCGCTGCAGCGGTTGCAGATGCTGCGCTGCCAGGTGCCTTATGCGCTGGAAGGGATGTTGCGCCGCGCGCTCGACGCGCACGGCGCCGTGCTGCACGCGGTGCAGCACGGCAGCCTGGTGGAGGCCGAATTCAGCCTGCCCCAGGCCCAGGCTGCCACGCTGGTGGCGCACCTGAACAACGCCGGCCAGGGCCGCATCGGCTGGCGCTGACGCGCGCCTGCCATGCCCCGGACTGGCCAGCAACCCGCGGGCCTGGCACCCGCGAGGCCACCGAAACCGGGATCAACCCAGCAGGTGCAGGCCGGCCACGGTGGACTGCAGGGTGCCCACGGCGCTCTGAACCTGGCTGATGATGGCCTCGGGGCCCACGGCACCCACAGGCAGGGACGGCAGGTCCAGGCCCGGCACCGCAGGCAGGCTGCCTTGCAGCTGGCTCAACTGGCCGAACAGGCCGGTCACCGCCGTCAGATCGGGCAGACCTGCCGTGGTCGGCAGAGGCGGCAGTGCGGTGGCCAGCGGCAGGCCGCTCAACAGGTTCAGCAGGCTGCTCGGATCCACCGGGGTGTGCGACAGCAGGTTGCCAGTGGGCAGGCCCGGCAGCAGTGCCGACAGGTCATCCAGCGACACCGGGCTGCTGCTGGCCAGCTGAGCCAGGGAGGGCAGGTCGGACCCGGCCGCCACGGACAGGTTGCCACCCAACGTCTGGGCACCCAGGGTCGGCAGGCTGTCCACGGAGGGCAGCGCGGCGGTCGCGGTCTTGACCACATCGCCCAGCACGGGCAAACCGGCCAGCGCGCTCTTGCCCGTGTCCAGCAGGCCACTGGCGGGCGTGGTGGCTGGCGCCAGGGTAGAGAGCACCTGGGTCAGGGACGCCAGTTCACCAGCCCCGCTGGAAGCCAAGGTGACCATTCCAGCCACCTTGGCTGGCGTGGCCAGCAGGTTGAACTCGGAAGCCTGCACAGTGCTGCCATGCGAGCCAAGCAGGCCGTTGGTCAGGGCACCCACGGCCTGCGAAGAGCCGCTCAGTGCCACGCCATCGGCCAGAGAACCGATGGTCAGCGCACCTTGGGTGGTGGCCTTGTGGCTGGTGCCGGCAGGGGTGGCCGACTGGCTGCTGGCGATGGAAATGGCGCTCTTCATACTTAACCTTTCAAGAAATGCAATTGGTGTTAACACCATATTAAGCATACCTGAAATCGGAAAAAGAACGATCGATCACCCCAATTATCAGCGCATACCCGACTTGATTTTTGTGAAGAAATGCATAAGACAGGCATAAATCCTGCCGCATCGACCTGCCTGCAGGCGACCGCTCAGGTGGGTGGCGCCCAATTCAAATCGGCCCACAGCACCAGTTGATTGAGCCCATCTTCCACGCGGTACTGCCAGTGCCGCACCGATTGCTGGATCAGCGCCAGCCCCCAGCCACCCTCCGGCAAAGCCTCGGGTGCCTCAGCCTCGGGGCGCTCCACCAGCCGGGCCAAGGCCTGGTCGAACTGCCCTTGGGGAATGGTCTGTCCCTGGTCCTGCAAGATCACCACCACATGCGCCCCCGACCGGGTCGCGAGGATTTCCACGTTGGCCACCTGCCCGACCAGACCGTGGCGCAGCAGATTGGTGGCCGCCTCCACCACCGCCAACTCGAGCATGGCGGCAGCCAGCTCGTCGCCCCCCTCGGCCTGGGCCAGCTGGGCAATCGCCTGCCCGATCCACTGGATGCTGAACCGCGCGAGCCGGCAATCGATGTGCAACACCCGCTCGGGCGCCGGCCCCTCCATGTGCTCGGGTGGCCGGGACCCTTGCGCAACACAACGGCTCTGCTGGAGAGCGAGCCAGTTTGTGGCCCAGAGGAGCTGCGCCTCCACGCCCTCGTGCATGGCCATGTAGGGCGCCAGCCCCCGCATTTCAGCGTGCACGCCCACCGCCAGCACCGCTGCGCTGCGCTGCAGATCGGGCCCTGGATAGTGGCCCGACGCCAGCCAGGACACCAACCACTGCGGCCCCGCCACCGCGGCACTGGACAGGCACAGGTGCTCTCCAGCCTCCAGTTGGGCCTGCGCCTCCTGGTCTTGCGCCAGGGGCAGGCGGGCCACCGCATGGGCTTGCAGCTGCGCCGGGCTCATGTCCTCAGACGCCGGGGGCAACGCCAGCACGCTGGCGCGAAAACCGCCCCGCACCCGCAACCGCACCTCACCTGACAAACGGTCGATCCAGCCCACGGCCAGGGACAGTGGCTGGTCCGTGTCGGGAAAATGGACATGGGCCGCAAACGCTGCCAGCAAACCCGCCAGTGAGGGCAGCCGCCAGCCCATGGGGCGCCCGGGATCGGCCAGCAAACCACGCTGCACAGGGTCTCCGTCACTGAGCCACTGGGCCATGGAAATGGCCCGGATCGCCGCCGTCAGGGGGCGCCCAGGGCAATCGATCATGAAAAACAGCTCCACGCCAGGGGCCAGTGGCAACCAGCCGGATTGCAGGCCCGTCACTTCCTGCGGCGCATAGAGCCAGGTGCGCATCAACGCCCCCGAATCGGCCGAGCGCTGGGTGGCCGTGAGCTGTTGCTGCAGCTCCGACACAGCCTCCATGTCGGCCTGCATCCAGTCGTGCACGCGCTGAACCTCGGCATGCGAGCGCTGCAGGTCTTCGTGCAAACCGATGATGCGGCGGGCGGCCTTGAGGCGGACCTTGAGTTCACGCGGGTTCAACGGTTTGGTCAGAAAATCGTCCGCGCCCGCACGCAGGCAGCGCAACAACACGTCCCGCTGAGACAGGGCCGTGACCACCACCATGAACACATAGCCGGGCAAAGGCAGTTGGCGCACCGCCTGGCACACCTGGTCGCCATGCATGTCGGGCATGTCCCAATCGGTCAGCACAATGTGTGGGCGAAACACCCGTGTCTGCTCAACGGCAGCGTGACCGTTGCTCGCGGTGCGCACCTCGTAGCGCCAGGCGGTGAGCAGGGACTCGACCAACCGGCTGAACGTCTGCGAGTCGTCCACGACCAGCACACGCAGCCCAGCGCCGTCCACCGCATCGGGCGACACCTCCGGGGTGGCAGGCGCAGAGGCCTCCAACGCCATGGCACGCGAGTCCGTCTGCGGCAGCACGTCGGGCATCAACGACCGCTCGCGCAGGATCACAGGCGCCTCGGCCCCCTGTGCAGCCGCCTCTTGCCGCCACTGCAGAGCCAGCACCGACACATCGTCTTCGTAGCCGGTCTGCCCCATGCTGGGGTCCAATCCGGTCCAGGCCACAATGCGCCGCCCCAGGTGACGCAACTGGGCGGTCAAGGTGCCCCCGCGGGCCGCCACCAGCGTCTGGCGCAGGCGATCGGCACCAAACACCTCCTGCCCGGCATTCATGGCCTCGAGCACACCGTCCGACGCCAGGAACAGGCGGTCGCCCGGTCCCAGCACAAAGCGGGTGTCTTCGTGCTCGACGTCGGCGAACAGGCCAATCGGGTAGCCCCCGTCACCCAGGGCCTCCATGGCTCCGTGGGCACGCTGGCACCACAGCCCGGGGTGCCCCGCCTGGCAGAACAGCCCCTCTCCCGAGCGCAGGTGCAAGATGCCGTACAGCAGCGTGAAGTACGGCGTCTCGTTGCCCGTGACGGCACTCTGGGTCGCGTGGCGCCGATTCAACCAACCAGCCACCACGCTGGGTCGGTGCGGGCGGGGCGGCTGCACGCTGTGATCCAGCAGCAGCCCACCAGCCTCGTCCCCGGTCAGCAAGTGCGCCAACGCCAAGGCCTGCACGGCCGCCGAGATGCCATGCCCGGACACGTCGAGCATGTAGAACCCGAAAAAATCCTCACCCAAAGGCAGCGCACCCATGTGGTCGCCCGACATGTAGCGCGACGGCACGAACAGCCAGTCCACATGCACCTGCTGCTGCGCCATGGCGCCACGACCGGGCAGCAGCCCCATCTGCAGGCGCGCCACGGCCTGCATGTCGCGCTCCATGTGCTGGTGGTTCTGCAGCAGCTCCCGGGTTTGCTGGTTGAGACTGTCATGGACACCCAGGCGGCGCACGGCAGACTGCAGCCGGGCTTCCAGCTCCAGGTCGTCCACGGGTTTGTTCAGAATGTCATCCGCACCGGCATCCAGGCCATCGAGCAGCTGCTGCTGGGTCAGCCCCGCCCCAACCAGGATGATGTAAATGTGCCGGGACAACTGCAGGGACCGGATCTCCCGGCACAGGGCCACCCCGCCCAGGCCTGGCAGGTTCCAATCGGCCACCACCAGGGCCACCCCATCTTGTTCGATCGAGCGCCGCAGGAAAGCGCCGTGCGCGATGGTGCGCACCTGGTACCCCCAGCGCTCCAGCCACTGGCTGTGGTGCAGGCGCGACGTGTCGTCGGCATCGGCCAGCAGCACCGGAAGTGCCAGCCCAGGCATGTCAGGTCAGGGCGGTCAGGCCATCATCCAGGGTTTTGAAGATGCTGAATTGCCGGTCCATGCGCGAGAGCTCGAACATCATGCGCACGGGGGTCTGCAACCCCACCAGACCCAGGCGCCCCTGCTGCGCCAACACCAGCTTGAGCACCGCCACCAGATGGCCGAGCCCGCCGGAATCAACCAGCTTCACCGCGCTCAAGTCAAGCAGGTAACGCTTGTCTTTGGCCAGGCGGGCCTGCACCTCTTCCTTGATTTTCAGACCCAGCGCTGCATCGAAACGGCTGGCGCTGACCCGCACCACCACCGCAGTGTCAATGTATTCGTAGCTGACCATGGAAAAGCTTCTGTGGGGATTGAACGGCAACTGAAACTCTAAGATGATGCACCAATTTCGCCAATCGATTGCCACGATCAACGCATGAAAAACCTGCACCGCGGCGCAATGGCGCTGGCCTTGGCTGGCTGCAGCCTTCTCTGTGCTCACGCGGCACCTGCCCCCTCCCGCACGGCTGACACCAGCCCAGAGACCACACGGCCTTTCAAGGAGTTGGGTGCCTACTACCCCATCCGGCTGCGTGGACTCGACAGCCAGTACACCCTGACCGCCGGCGTTCGCCTGGACGAAATCGTCACGCGGGCCCGGCTGCGGCTCAACTGGAGCTATTCACCCGCCCTGTTGCACCGGCTGTCACACCTGCGGGTGCTGGTCAACGATGAGCTGGCCGCCACTGTGGAACTCCAAAAGGAGCTGGCTGGCCAACCGCATGTGCGCGACATCGAACTCAACCCGGCCCTGTTCTCGGACTTCACACGCATTCAGCTACAGTGGGTGGGCCACTACAGCGAAACCTGCGAAGACCCGGCCCACAGCAGCCTCTGGGCCGACATCAGCCCCAGCAGCGCCCTGCTGCTGAACACCCGCCCGTTGGCCCTGGCCAATGACCTGGCGCTGCTGCCCGCCCCCTTCTTCGATAAGCGCGACAACCGCAAGCTGCAATTGACCATGGTGCTGCCCGGCGACTCCTCGCCCGACAGCCGCCGCGCCGCCGCCACCGTGGCGTCATGGTTCGGCGCCCTGGCCGCCTACCGCGAGGTCCGTATCCAGGCCCAGGCCCAGGCCAGCGACACCCAGCACAGCGTGTTGCTGGTGCAACCCGACAACCTGGCGGCCGCCCAAGCGGCGGGGTTCCCCGCCGCCGCCATCGATGGCCCGATGCTGGCTGTGGGGCAAGCCCCGCACAATGCGAGCACCAAGCGCTTGTTCATTGCCGGCCGCACCCCCGCTGAACTGCTGCAGGCGGCTCAAGCCCTGGTGCTGCAGCAAGTGGCCCTGAGCGGCCCCCAGGCCAAGGTCACGGGTGTCAGCCTGGGACCAGCCCGCAAACCGTATGACGCGCCCACGCTGCTGCCCACCGATCGCCCCGTGAAACTGGGGGATCTGCTCGACCCAGCCCAGCTCGAAGTGTCCGGCTCGCAGCCAGAACCGGTGCGCGTGCCGGTGCGTGTGCCGCCCGACCTGTTCACGCAGGCGGGCCAGAGTGTGCTGCTGCAACTCAAGTACCGCTACACCCCGCCGTCGAGCTGGAACGACTCGGTGCTCAATGTGGAGATCAACAACGCCCTGTTGCAGTCCTACCGCCTGGCGCCCCGGCAAAAGGCCCAGGACAGCGGCTTGCTGCAACTGGACTTCCTCAGCGATGAATTGCAGACCCAGGACGACTCGCTCAAGATCCCCGGGTTCCGGGTGGGAGGCAACAACGAGCTGACCTTCCGTTTCCGCATGCCGTCGCAAAAATCCGGCGCCTGCACCGGGGTCCCCACCGATGCCATGCGGGCTTCGATCGACCCGGCCTCCACACTGGATTTTTCGCACCTCCCGCACTACACCGTCATGCCGAACTTGGTCGCTTTCGCCAACGGCGGCTACCCGTTCACTACCCTGGCAGACCTCGCAGACACTGCGGTGGTGCTGCCCGATGCACCCACCCGAGACGACGAATCGGCCTGGCTGACCCTCATGGGCCACATGGGCAAGTGGACAGGTATTCCGACCTTCCAGGTGGCGGTGGTGCCTGCCAAGGCCGTGGCCTCGGTGAGTGACCGTCACCTGCTGGTGGTGGGCACCACCGCCAGCACCGGGTGGCTGCAAAGCCAGGCCAAGACCCTGCCCATGGTGCTGGAGTCGGCCCGCAGGGGCCTGACCTGGTCGGAACCGGCACGCTGGCTGCGCCAGTGGTGGTACAGCGACCTGCCGTTCAGGCCCTCGCCTCTGGGCCAAGCCATGGTTCAAAGTCAGGGACCGCTCGGTGCCATCCTGGGGTTCCAGTCCCCCTGGTCCAGCCAACGCTCGGTGGTGCTCTTCACCGGCACCGAGGCCACCACCCTGGCACAAGCCGTGGCCAGCCTGGAAGACCCAGGCAAGGTGGCGCGGATCCGGGGGTCGGTGACCCTGGTCAAGGGCGAAGAACTCGAAGGCTTCGACCTCGGCCCCACCTACGTCTCCGGTCACTTGCCATGGTGGTTGCAGGCCCGCATTGCACTCAGCCGCTACCCACTGCTGGTGGCCGTTCTGGGGGTGCTGGCCGGGCTCGCTCTGGCCTTCTTCAGCTATGGCTGGCTCAGCCGCCTTTCCCAGAAGCGCCTGCAGCCCAAGTGAGCATGGCCTATGTGCTGAAGCCCCGTTGGCTGGTCTGTGGCTTGGTCATGCTGGCCGTGGCTGGCACGCTCCCCCAAGCCCAGGCCGGGGCACCAGGTCCATGGCCATTGTGGGAGCAATTCAACCAGCGTTTTCAGAGCCCCGACGGGCGCATCATCGACCGTGGCTCGGCGCGTCAGCACACTGTGTCCGAAGGGCAGGCCTATGCCCTGTTCTTCGCCTTGGTGGCCAACGACCAGGGACGTTTCAACCAGCTCTACCGCTGGACCGAAAACAACCTGGGACAAGGTGACTTGTCGGCCCACCTGCCCGCCTGGCATTGGGGGCGCAACGACCGTGGCGAATGGACGGTGCTCGACCCCAACCCTGCGTCCGATGCCGACCTGTGGCTGGCCTACAGCCTGCTCGAAGCGGGCCGCCTCTGGTGTGATCGTCGCTGGCTGGCCATGGGCCGCCTGCTGGCCCAGCGTGTGCTTGCCAGCGAGGTGCAGGCCATTCCTGGCCTGGGTCAGGCCCTGCTGCCAGGCCCGACGGGTTTTCAACCCGCCCCGGGGCTCTGGCGCCTGAACCCGAGTTACCTGCCCCTGTTCCAGCTGCGTCGCATGGCTCGCCTGTTCGCTGACGAACCCCGCTGGCAGCAGCTGGCCCAGGACAGCCTGACGGTGCTGCTGCAATCCGCCCCCCATGGATTCACACCGGAATGGACGCTGTTTCGTGAAGGCCAGGGTTTCACCGACGACCTCGACACCCCAAACGGGTTGGTGGCCGAGGGCAGCTACAACGCGGTGCGGGTCTACCTCTGGCTCGGCCTGATGTCTGACCAGGATCCCGCTTATGCGGTCCTGAACCGACACCATGCCCCCATGGCCCAATGGATCGAACGCAACGGCCATGTGCCCGAACGCATCAGCACGCGCCACCCTGGCGACCGCGCCACGCCAGGCCCCGTGGGCTTTGATGCGGCCCTGTTGCCATGGCTGCAGCGGCGCCAGTCAGCCGCCACCGCACGGCTGCAAGCCCGCTGGGCACACCAGCGCCACGGCGCACAGGCTGGCTACTACGACCACGTGCTGATGCTGTTTGCCGATGGCGGGCTGTCCGGTCGCTACCGCATCGAGGCCGATGGCCGTCTGGTACCTGCCTGGTCGGTGGCCTGCAATGGGGCCGGACCATGACACCGCGGCCCCCTCGCGTTGTCGTGCGCCCCAACTGGACCCACTGGTCCGTGTGCGCCTGCCTGCTGGTCCATGCCTTCACAGGCAGCACCTGGGCACAGGGATCCACCACGGACACCCTGCTGAACCAGGCCATGCACTGGTACAGCTTGCAACGCCCCGACCTGGCCCGGCAGGCCTTGAACAAGTCTTTGGCCATCGACCCCCAGCAGCCCCGCGTCTGGCTTTGGCACGGTCTGGTTGAAACCCGATTTGGTGAACTGCCTGTCGCCCGGCTGTGGCTGCAGCGCTTGCAGTCCAGCGCTCCCGGCACCCAGGAAACCGCCGAGCTGACCGAAGCCCTGCGCCTAGCTGGGCCTGACCGGGCACCGCTGAGCGAAATCCGGGCATTGGCCCGCGCCCCACAAAACGAAGCCACGGCCCAGCGCCTGCACAGCCTGGTCCAGGCCCTCTTTCCCAATGGCCCGCCGGTCGGGCAGTTGCGCCCAGAATACGCCCGCTGGATGGTCCTGGCGTCCGCCAGACCCACCCCCAGGCTCAGCCTGGCCCCCATCGCACCGACAACGGCCGGCCGGCTGAGCCACACCCTCGGTCCGCGCCGACAAACAGCACCTGTGGACCAGGCCGCCCGCAGCCCAGACCCCACGCCACTCACCTCGGTGCAAGCGGGCAGCGCCACCCTCACCGCGCAGACCCTGGCCCAACGGGCTGAACAGGCGCTGCAAGCCCATCGCCGCGGCGAGGCCCTGGAACTGCTGACACAGGCACTGGCCCAGACACCGGCAGACCCGTGGTTGCGTTACGACCTGGCGCGGTTGTACGACACCATGGGCGAACCTCAGACGGCGCGCGAGCTCATGGACACCGGCTTGGCTCAACAAGCCTCCACAGACATGCGCTACGCCGCCGCCCTGCTGGCCTCGCGCCAGGGCCGCGACGAGGCCGCCCTGCACCTGATGCAGGCGATTGCGGCCACCGAACGCACCGAGGGCATGACCCAGTTCGTGGCCAAGCTGGCCCTCGACGCCCAGGTGCGCCAATTGCAGGCACTGGAAAAGTCCGGCCGCTACAACGACCTGCATCAAGCCCTGCGGCTGATGCCCGCGACCACCCTTGCACAGGACTCTGTGCGGGCCCTGGACCAGCGCCTGCAGGCGCGGCGTCAGGGGCAGGTGGCCACGGCCATCGACGTGGCCAGCAAATCTGGCACACCGGGCAGCTCGCAGTTCCGGGCCGTGGAGATTCCGCTCATGGCCCGCATTCCCGTGGGCTACGAGGGCCATGTGCTGCTGCACGCTGACCGGGTCAATCTGTCGGCCGGCACCATCCCGCTCAACGACCTGCGATCGGCCTCCGAGGCGGGACAGGTGGCCGCCTCGGGTACGGGCGCGGTGCAGGGACCGACCCGCCAGGCCTACGCGGGCCACCTGTTTGCTGCGGGCTACGAAACCGACCGCTGGCGGTTGGACCTGGGTCACCTGCCCACCAGTTTCCCGGTCAGCGGCTGGGTCGGCGGCGCACGTTGGTCGGGTGAATGGAAAGGCAACGACGTGCGCGTGGATGTGTCGCGGCGCCCGGTGACCAGCAGCCTGCTGTCTTATGGTGGCGCCATCGATCCGGTCACTGGCCAGGCCTGGGGCGGTGTGCGGCGCAACGGCATCAACCTGTTCCTGTACCGCGCGCTCGATGCCCGCAGCGACCTGATCGCCGACCTGACCCTGGCCAGGCTGACGGGGCAAGCGGTGCCCAGCAACCGCGAACTGAACCTGCGCACCAGCTACTCCCGCACCCTGGCCAAAGGCACGCTGGGTCGACTGGAGGCCGGTGGTGCCTACACTTTCTGGACTTTTGACAAGAACCTGCGCTACTACAGCTATGGCCAGGGGGGTTACTACAGCCCGCAGCAATACCAGTCGGCCGTGGCCAAGCTCGACTGGACAGGTCGGCATGACCGTTGGGCCTGGCAGTTGCGCGGCGCCCTGGGGTACACCCGCAGCCGCGAGGACGATTCTCTGTACTTCCCCGGCCGTGACGACCTGCAAGCCCAGGCCACGGGTTTCATGGCCACCCACAGCCTGGGCTCTCCGGTCTACACGGGAGGCCCTGGGGGGGGGGTCAGTTATGGCCTGCAGGCCCAGATCGAGCACACGGTATCGGACTTCATGCAATACGGACTGAACCTGCAGGTCGATCGCTCTCGCAACTACGCGCCGAACCGCTTGCAGCTGTACCTGCGCATGAACCTCGACCAACCCGCCCAGGTCACGGCCCCGCCCGTGGCGGTCAAACCCTATTCGAGGTACTGAGCCGCATGCCCACACCCAGTCCCGGCCATGTCTATGCCAGCCTGTGCAGGCCCGGTGGCGCCACCGCCTGGGCTGAGCAGCATCTGTTGGCCTGGCTGCGCGGCGAACCATCGCTGCGAGGTCTTCAGGGCTGTGGGTGGATCACGGCGGCCAACAGCAGCCATCTGCGCGAGCAGCTCCAGCCTTGGGACAAGCGCGGGGGCCTGCCTCTCGGCCTGAATGTGATCCAGGACCAGGCTCTGGCGGACCCAAGCCACACGTCCACGCGCCATGCGCGGCAATTGCGCCAGTTCTTCACCAGTTGGCCGCTTCCCGGGCCTGCCCTGTGGATGATCGAGGGCATGGACCGATGGATGCAGCCTTTGCCCCCACGCTCCCATGTGAACCGGGTGGCCGAACCCATTCGATCGCTCAAGCGCTGGTGCGCACGCCAGCACCTGAGCGTCTGGGGCTGGGTCGAGGTAGCAGATCCGCAGGATCCACGCACCTGGCCCCGCTGGACCAGCCACCTGGACGGTGTGGTCAGTCACCACGACGGGGCTCACGCCACTGTGCCCTCCTGCGTCTGGCACTGGGATGCCCCCCGCACACAGGCTGACCCGCCCGTGTGGCCAGCCTGGCCCCACCTGTCCGCAACCGAGGCATGGTGGTCCTGGCGTGCCCCACGCATGCAAGGCCGGGTCGACGCCATGGACATGGTCATCGATGGCCGCCAACTGCTCGACCTCTCCGACACCGAGGGCATCCCTTTGCACCTGGTTCGCTTGCCGCGGCTGGGCCACGTGCAACCCGCCGATGTGGACGCGGTGTTTCGGCCTGGCAACGCCTGCGTGGCCCTGACCCACACGCCACAGGCCAGCTACCTGCTGATGCTGGACCACCAACTGTCCGCCCATTTCCAGGTGCCGGCAGGCCACTTGTTTGCTGGTGAGCTGCACAGCGCCGAACCCATGCTGGTGCACGACGGCCTGGACCGATTGGAACGCGAGGTCCTTTTGGGACCACATGCCGCGGCTTCCCCCCGTCTACCCACCCAGCCGGCACCGCCCCAGCGCATGCCCCGCTGGCGCCTGCTGCGCTCCCCCACTGACCAGGAGCCGACATGACCTGGGCCCATGTGCTGTTGCTCGCCGGCATGGGTTTGGCGCTGGGTTTCGGATTGGGCCTGCGCCTGCTGCGCCGCAGTGAGGGCACGTCTCACTGGTACCAGCAGTGGCTACGCCAGCGCCGGGCGGCCCGCATCGATCAACTACAACCCTTGATCCTCAAGGGGCGCTGGCACCGTCCCCGAGACTAGGCACTGCATGCACACCCTCGTTTTGTCATCCGCCAGTGGCGGTGTGGGCACCACCTCGCTGACCAGTGTGCTGGGACTCCTGCTGCGCCAAGGTGGCCAGCGCACCCTGCTGCTTGAATTCAACCCAGCGAATCAGCTCGACATCCATGTGGCAGTGGACAGCTCGTCGCCGCATGGTGTTGCCCAGTGCGCCGAGCCCGAGGCGCTGTCGCGGCATGTGCACCTCAGCCCTGAAGGCCAGAGCTACATCCCCTTCGGTCAGCCCACAGCCGATGCGCTTGTGCGGTTCGAGAGCCACTTGGTCACGCACCCGGGTTGGTTGGCCTGCGGCCTTCACGCCCTGGCCCAGGACTCCATCTGGGCCGACGCCTGGGTGTTGATCGACACCCCTCCGCTGCCCTCCTTGTACGCGCGCCAGGCACTGCAGCTGGACGCGCAGGCCTGGGTCATTTTGCGACCCGACGCCCCCAACCTGCTGCAACTGCCACGCATCACCACGGCCTGTCAGCACCCTGGGCTGAGCTGGCGTGTGTTGCTCAACGCCGTTGACCCGACGCATGTGTTGCACCTGGATGTGCACACCCTGGCCAAGTCCCGTCTGGGTGCCCGGTTGTTGCCGCGCTGGGTGCACCGCGACCAGGCGATGGCCGAGGCAGTGGCCGCCGGCACCGCCCTGACCGATTACGCCCCCCACTCCCAGGCCCTCGAAGACCTTCAAGCCCTGGCCAACCTGTTGCTGCTGGAGGGCATGGCATGAGCTCGTCCAAGCCGCCACGGTGGTGGGCGCCGTGGCGACACGGAGGCCATGCCGGCTGGTGGCGGCATCTGTTCTTCAGAGACCTGTCTATTGAAGACCGCCCCGACCTCCACAGTCACAGGTCTGCGCTCTGGCATTGGTTGTCCGATGGGCTGACCCTCTGGAGCCATCAGTGGCGCGCGCTACAACAGCTGGTGCGCAGGGGTCAGCGCTGGGGACAACGTGCCTGGCCAGGGCACTGGCGCTCCGGGCGTTGGGTGGCCACGGCGCAGGCCTGGGCCCTTGCCCCCCGGTTCCCGCCTGTGCTGGCTTGGCTGACCGCTGGCTTGGCGGGCGGGCTGCTGCTTTACGTGGCCCAGATCAACCTGAGTCTGCAAGGTCAGTGGCTGTTCGTCCTGCTGGTGGGCCTGGCCGCAGGGTGGGCGCGGCGCTGGCCGCCGCGGGTGGGCCACCTGGCCTTGATGTTCCTGGCCACCCTGGTGCTGGGCCGTTATGTCTTCTGGCGCCTGACCCAGACCCTGGAGCTGGAGACCCCCACCGAGCATGTGCTCGGCTACCTGCTGCTGGGTGCCGAGGCCTACACCTGGCTGATCCTGGTGCTGGGCTTCGTGCAGACCGCCTGGCCCCTGGAGCGGCGCCCCACCGCCCTGCCCGCCGACCTGAGCGACTGGCCTACGGTGGATGTGTTCATTCCCACCTACAACGAGCCGCTGTCGGTGGTCAAGCTCACGGTGTACGCGGCCAAGGGCATCGACTGGCCGACGGACAAGATCAACATCTACATCCTCGACGATGGCCGGCGCCCGGAATTCCGGCAGTTTGCCCAGCAGGCCGGGGTCGAGTACATGCAGCGGCCGGACAACCAGCACGCCAAGGCCGGCAACATCAACCATGCGCTGCGGCACACCCACGGCGAGTACGTGGCCATCTTCGACTGCGACCACATCCCCACACGCTCTTTCCTGCAGACCGTGATGGGCACGCTGGTCGCCGACCCCCGGACCGTGATGGTCCAGACCCCGCACCACTTCTTCTCGGCCGACCCGTTCGAGCGCAACTTCAACGCTTTTCGGCAGATTCCGAACGAAGGCAGCCTGTTCTACGGCCTGATCCAGGACGGCAACGACTTCTGGAACGCCACCTTCTTCTGCGGCTCCTGTGCGGTCATCAAGCGCGCGCCCCTGCTCGAGGTGGGTGGGGTCGCGGTGGAAACCGTCACCGAAGACGCCCACACCGCCCTCAAGCTGCACCGGCGCGGCTACAAGACCGCCTATATCAAGGTCGTGCAGGCCGCGGGCCTGGCCACCGAAAGCCTGTCGGGCCACGTGGGCCAGCGCATCCGCTGGGCCCGCGGCATGGCGCAGATCTTCCGCATCGACAACCCCCTGCTCGGGCGCGGGCTGTCGCTGTTTCAGCGCATCTGCTACACCAATGCGATGCTGCACTTCTTCTACGGCTTCCCCCGGCTGCTGTTCCTGGTGATGCCGCTGAGCTACCTGTTCTTCGAGTGGCACCTGTTCAACGCCGCCAGCCTGGCGATTGCCAGCTACGTGCTGCCGCAGCTGGTGATGGCCAGCTACACCAACTCGGCGATCCAGGGCGAGTACCGGCATTCGTTCTGGTCCGAGGTGTACGAAACCGTGCTGTCTTGGTACATCGTGCGTCCCACCACCATGGCCATGATCAACCCCAAGCTGGGCAAGTTCAACGTCACGGCCAAGGGCGGGCTGATCGAGCGCGCCTACTTCGACTTCGACATCGCACGCCCCTACCTGATCCTGCTGATACTCAACCTCATGGCCTTCGGCCTGGGCCTGGTGCGCCTGCTGCTGTGGAACAGCCACGAGTTCAGCACCGTGGCCATCAACCTGCTGTGGTGCGGCTTCAACCTGCTGGTGCTCGGTGCCGCCGTGGGGGTGGCCTCGGAGGCTCGCCAGACCCATGTGCACCACCGCGTGCGCATGGTGATCCCGGTGGTGCTCTACCCCCCGGGGGGCCACACCGTGGCCTGCTTCACCGAGGAATACTCAGCTGGCGGCCTGGGCCTGCACATCCCCGAGTCGATGCCGCTGGCCGACCACACGGTGCTCAAGGTCGGGCTCAGCCGGGGCGACCGGGAGTTCCTGTTTTCCGCCCAGGTGGTCACTCAGCGCCCGGGCTTCGTGGGCCTGCGCTTCCTGCCCATGACCGCTGAGGACGAGGCCCGCCTGGTGCAATGCACCTTCGGCCGTGCCGATGCCTGGCTCAACTGGCATGACCAGCTCCAACGCGACCAGGCCGTCAAGAGCCTGGGCCAGGTAGCGGCCTCGGGCGTGCTGGGCTATGGGCGCCTGCTGCGCTGGATGGTCCAGGGCACGGTGTCTGTGGCTGGCGCCTGGCTGCGCCAGAACCGCATGAGGCGCCCACGGCCATGAACCTGCTCTGGAGCCTTTATTTCATCCTCAAGCTCGGCCTGTGGGCAGGTGCGGGCCTGCAATGGGCGGCCTGGGGCAACCTGGCCGTGCTGGCCACAATGGTGCTGCTGAGCCCCCCCTCAGCGTTGGCCCCGCGCTGGCGCCACCTGACCCGGGGCATCGGGCAGGTGTTGCTGGTGCCGGTCGCTGTGGCCCTCTGGTACCAGGAAATGGGGTTCCCGCCATTCACCCGGCTGCTCAATGAAATGGAGGCCATTGGCAATTTCAGCCTGGCCTATCTGTGGGAACTGGTGGGCCGGGTGGTGAGCTGGCCTTGGCTGGTGCTGGGCTTGGCCCTGGTGCCTGTGCTGCAGCTGCTCAATCTGCGCCTGCGTCTGCTCAGCTGGGTGGCCATGGCCGTGCTGGGCGCCAGCCTGTTGAACCTGCTCCAGCACCAGACCGAAGGTGTGCTGAGCTGGTGGCGCACCCGGCACGACCCTACCCCCACGCCGGCCCTGGCCCTGCGCGAGGAAGGCCTGGGCCCGGAAACCATGGCCTTGGGCACCGAGGCCGGTGCCCGGCTGCAGGCCCTGCGTGAACACCAGCTGGAACTGTCCGAGGCCTCGGGGCTGGCCCTGGAGGCCGCCCCCAGTGCGGCGGTGTTCAACCGCTTTGTGCGTGACCAGGCCCGGCTGCGCATGAATTTCCCCGCCAGCCCCCCCGAGGGTTCTCAACCGTTCGACCTGCTGGTGTTGCACATCTGCTCGCTGTCCTGGGACGACCTGCAGGCCACAGGCATGGACCGCCACCCGCTGTTCGGTCAGTTCGATGTGCTGTTTCGCAAATTCAATTCGGCCACCAGCTATTCCGGGCCGGCGGCGATCCGCCTGCTGCGGGCCAGCTGTGGCCAGCCGCGCCACAGCAGCCTGTACCAGCCTGCCGCAGAAGGTTGCCTGCTGTTCGGTCAACTCGCACGCCTGGGCTTTGCACCACAACTGCTCATGAACCACGACGGCCGTTTCGACCAGTTCCGCCAGCAGGTGGTTCGCAACCTGGGGGGCAGCCCGGCCGAGTGGGTCGATTTCCGCAAGATCCCATCCTCGATCACGGCGTTCGATGGCTCTCCCCTGGCCAACGACGGCGCCCTGCTGGAGGCCTGGTGGTCGGCCCGCCAAAACCACCCCCAGGCCAGGGTGGCGCTCTACTACAACACCGTGAGCCTGCACGACGGCAACCGCCTCAACAGCTCCAACCAGAGCAGCCTGCAGACGTACCCACTGCGTGTCCAGCGCCTGTTCGACGACATCGACCGCGTCATCAAGGCCCTGAGCCAGTCCAACCGCCGTGTGCTGCTGGTGATGGTGCCCGAGCACGGCGCGGCCCTGCACGGCGACACCACTCAGATCGCCGGCCTGCGCGACACCCCCTCGCCGGCCATCACACAGGTGCCCGTGGGGGTGCGCTGGATCGACCCACAGCGACCCCGCAACCGCACCGCCCCGCTGGTGGTCAACCAGCCCGTGAGTTACACCGCGCTGGCCCAGCTCACGCTGAACTGGGTGCAGCACGGCGCCGACAACGCCTACGCCGGCGACCCCAAGGCCTGGCTGGCCAACCTGCCCAGCACCCGGGCGGTGTCAGAAAACGAACAGGCCGTGGTGATGGAGCAAGGTGGCCTGTACCGCCGCCAGCTCGGCAACGGCGCCTGGAGCGATCTGCCATGACGGCCCCCGCCCCCACCCGCCCAGAAAGCCTGCCAGACGCCGTGGATCCGCTGTACACGGCCCACGACATCTACATCCTGTCGCAGTTGGTGCCGGGCCTCGACTGGCGCACCTACCAGGACATCCAGAACGACCAGGCCATGTACGACTCGTTCCAGCGCTGGCCCTTCCTGTTCGCCGCCAGCACCCGCCAGCTGCTCGACGAACAGGCAGCGCTCAGTTCGCCAGACGCGCCCCCGGGGCCGGGGCGTTGATCACCGGGCGCACCTGCACCGGCAGGGTCGGACCCGGGTCGTAGGGCATCTCGATCTGGTACGAGCGCCCGGCGTACTCATAGGTCACCAGGTAGCCGCGCACCCGGGTCTCGACCACGTTTTCGGTGAAGCAGCGCTGCACGGTGTCGGTGCGCGGGGCGCCCGGCCCTTCGATGCGGTTGCCCAGCATGGCACCGCCCACAATGCCGATGGCGGTGGCCGCCGCCCGCCCGGTGCCATGGCCGACCTGGTTGCCCACCGCACCCCCCGCCACGGCCCCCATGACCGCGCCGGCCCCGCTCGTGGTGCCCGGCGTGGTCACGGCCTCGTTGCGGCAAACCTGGCGCGGCACGGTGAACTGCTCCTGCTGCGCCACAGCGCCCAGCACCCGGGCTGTTTCCTGGGCCGAGGCGCTCAGCCCCAGGCACAGGCCCGCCAGCGCCAGCCCCGACATGGCCAGGGGCCGCACAAAAGATCGTGTTGCATTCATGGTGATCCTCCAAAAAGTACTTCCGGGTGAGAAACCGCCAGCCTGAAAAAGTGCCGGGGCTTTACCAACCGGTTGCATTCACGCCCGGCCGATGACAACCGGGCACCCGGTCCTTCAACGCACCAGAGAGCCATCGGTTGAATCCGCCACCCGCCGTGGGCCGGGCTCGGCGAGCGACGACAATCGCCACATGCTGCGCTACCTCACCATTCCCGTCACCGCCTTCGCCCAGAACTGCTCGCTGGTCTGGTGCGACCAGACCCTGCGCGCCGCCGTCATCGACCCTGGCGGTGACCTCGACCGGCTGCTGGACGAAGTGGCACGGCTCGGTCTGGCGCTCGAACAGATCTGGCTGACCCACGCCCACATCGACCACGCCGGCGGCACCGCCGAGCTGGCGCGGCGGCTGCAGCTGCCGATCATCGGCCCGCACCCGGACGACCAGTTCTGGATCGACGGCCTGCCGCAGCAGAGCCGCATGTTCGGCTTTCCGCCGTCCGAGGCCTTCACACCCACGCGCTGGCTGGCCGACGGCGACACCGTGACGGTGGGGCAATGCACGCTGCAGGTGCGCCACTGCCCGGGCCACACGCCGGGCCACGTGGTGTTCCACTCGCCCGAGATCAAGCGCGCCTTCGTCGGCGACGT
>CAZKDU010000002.1:5315-6969 GCA_964551485.1 uncultured Burkholderiaceae bacterium | reverse complement strand
CTCGATTGGCCGCACCGACTTTCCGAAGGGCGACCACGCGACCCTGATCGCCAGCATCACCCAGAAGCTCTGGCCCATGGGCGACCAGACCGTGTTCATTCCCGGCCACGGGCCGGAGAGCAGCTTCGGCGAGGAGCGCCGCCACAACCCCTACGTGCGCGGCACCTGAAGCCGCCACAGGCCACTCACCGGCGCCGGCCCGCACCACCGCCCACACAGCCTGCGGCAGCCGCTCAGGCGCCGACCGCTGGCCCCTGATCCGCCATCACTTGCCGCCGCTGACGCGGGCGCGCTCATACAGCGGCATCACCCTGGGCAGGTTGGTCTCGATCTCGTGGATGCGGGTGGTGCCCGAGGGGTGGGTCGACAGCCACTGCGGCGGCGCGCCCTTGCTGGCCGCGCCCATCTTCTGCCACAGCGTGACACCAGCGCGCGGGTCGTAGCCGGCGCGCGCGGCCAGCTCCATGCCCACCAGGTCGGCCTCGGACTCGTCCTCGCGGCTGAACTTGAGCGTCAGCAGCTGGGCACCGTAGTTGGTCACAGTCTGGCCGAGCTGGCCGAAACCCAGCACCTGCGACAGCACGCTGGCGCCGATGTTGGTGGCGGCCGACTTGCCCATGCGCTCGCGCGCGTGCTCACGCAGCGCGTGCGCGACCTCGTGGCCCATGACCATGGCCACCTCGTCGTCGGTGAGCTTGAGCTGGTCCAGGATGCCGGTGTAGAAGGCGATCTTGCCGCCGGGCATGCAGAAGGCGTTGATCTGGGTCGCGCCGATCAGGTTGCCCTCCCACTACCAGTCGCGCGCGCGGGCGTTCCAGTCGTAGCTGTGCGGGATGATGCGGGTGGCGATCGCGCGCAGGCGCAGCACCTGCGGGTGGTTCGGCCCGCCCAGCGCGTTCTTGGCCGCGGCCTGCTGCAGCAGCTGCGCGTACTGCGTGGTGGCCGAGCGCTCCACGTCGGCCGCCGGCACCAGCTTGCTGAAGGCCGAATTGCCGCCCACCTCCACCCCGTCGCGGGCCAGGGCGGGCGCGGCCAGCCAGGGGCTGGCGCTCAGCAGCAGCAGGCCCGCGAGGCGGGCCACCGACGCAAGCGTCGACAGAAAGGGGCGTGTGTTCATGGCGTGTGGTCTCCTGGCCGGCCGCGCCACGGTGGGGGGGCAACCGGCCTCGTGTGTGGCTGCGCGTATTATTTCCGCATGAGTTCCACTGTACCCGGCCACAACGCGGCGCGGCCGTCCTGGGCCGACACCTGGCGGGTCTACCTCGAGGCCGCCACCTGGCGCATGCTGCTGCTGGGCTTCTCTGCCGGCCTGCCGCTGCTGCTGGTGCTGGGCACGCTGAGCTTTCGCCTGCGCGAGGCCGGCCTCGACCGCAGCACCATCGGCTACCTGAGCTGGGTCGGCCTGGCCTACGGCTTCAAGTGGTGCTGGGCGCCGCTGGTCGACCGCCTGCCCCTGCCCGGGCTCACGCCCTGGCTCGGGCGCCGGCGCAGCTGGCTGCTGCTGTCGCAGCTGGCCATCATGGCCGGCCTGGCGGGCATGGCCTGGGCCGACCCGCGCGTGGCCCTGGAGCCCGTGGTCGCGTGTGCGCTGCTGGTGGCCTTCGCCTCGGCCACACAGGACATCGCGCTCGACGCCTTCCGCATCGAGTCGGGC
>CAZKDU010000002.1:0-5305 GCA_964551485.1 uncultured Burkholderiaceae bacterium | reverse complement strand
CGCCAGGGCGCGCTGGCCGCGGCCTACCAGACCGGCTACCGGCTGTCCATGATCTGGGCCGGCTCCGGTGTGCTGTGGCTGGCCGCGCGCGCCGAGGTGGCCGGCAGCGCCGGCTACCAGCACGCGGCCTGGCAGACCGCCTACCTGGTGATGGCCGGCTCCATGGGCCTGGGTGTGCTCACGGTGCTGCTGGCACCCGAGCCGGCCCACCTGGCGCTGGCGCCGGCGCGCGACCTGCGCAGCTGGCTGCGCGGCGCCCTGGTCGAGCCCTTCGCCGACTTCCTGCGGCGCCACCGCTGGCAGGCCGCGCTGATCCTGGGGTTGATCGCGGTGTACCGCATCAGCGACGTGGTCATGGGCATCATGGCCAACCCCTTCTACGTGGACATGGGCTTCACCAAGGACGAGGTAGCGGCCGTGACCAAGGTCTACGGCGTGGTCATGACCCTGGTGGGCGCCTTCGTCGGCGGCGCGCTCTCGCTGCGCCTGGGCGTGATGCGGGTGCTGATGCTGGGTGCCGTGCTCAGTGCCCTGAGCAACCTGCTGTTCGTCTGGCTGGGCGCGCGCGGCCACGACGTGCAGGCCCTGGTGGCCGTGATCTCGGCCGACAACCTGGCCAGCGGCATCGCCTCGGCCGCCTTCATCGCCTACCTGTCCAGCCTGACCAACGTGCAGTACTCGGCCACGCAGTACGCGCTGTTCAGCTCCATGATGCTGCTGGCGCCCAAGTGGCTGGCCGGCTTCTCCGGCGCCTATGTGGACGCCCACGGCTACGCGGCGTTCTTCTCTGGCACGGCCCTGCTGGGGGTGCCGGTGCTGCTGCTGGTGTGGCTGGCATCACGGGCAAAAACAGCCTCCAGCCCTTGACCTGGCTCATTGAACAGCTATGGATTTCATAGCAAACCGGCAACCCCGGAAGACCATGGCTTGGCCCACCGGGCCGGTTTACCTTTCTTTACGCCGGCGACAAGCCCGGGCGATGTGCGCCCCCCACCATGGCAGGCAGGGGCCCGCCCGGCCCCGCCGCCCCTTTGGACCGCGACCATGACGACCCCACGACTGCTGATGATCGAAGACGACACCCGGCTGGCCCGGATGGTGGGCGAGTACCTGGGCCAGTCCGGCTTCGGGTTCGAGCACGAGGCCAGCGGCCTGGCCGGCCTGGCCCACGTGCAGAACGCGGGCAGCACCGGCGCCGGCCTGCCCGACCTGGTGATCCTGGACCTGATGCTGCCCGACATCGATGGCCTGGAGGTCTGCCGCCGCCTGCGCGCCCTGCCGCACGAGGCCGCGCGCGTGCCGGTGCTCATGCTCACCGCCAAGGGCGACCCGATGGACCGCATCATCGGCCTGGAGCTGGGCGCCGACGACTACCTGCCCAAGCCGTTCGAGCCGCGCGAGCTGCTGGCGCGCATCCGCGCCGTGCTGCGCCGGCGCACCGAGGTGGCCGCACCCAGCGCACCGACGCTGCGCTTCGGCTCGCTGGAGATCGACCGCGACGCCCGCACCGTGGCCGTGGCCGGCCAGGCCTGCGAGCTCACCAGCTACCAGTTCGACCTGCTGCTGGCGCTGGCCGAGCGCGCCGGCCGCGTGCTCACGCGCGACCAGATCATGGAGGCCGTGCGCGGCCGCGAGCTCGAGGCTTTCGACCGCTCGATCGACGTGCACATGGGCCGCATCCGCGCCGCCATCGAGGCCGACGTCAAGAACCCCAAGCGCATCCTCACCGTGCGCGGCGTGGGCTACGTGTTCGCCAAGCAGCAGGACTGAGCGCCTCCATGCCCACCTGGCTCTCGCGCCTGCGCCTGCCCACCCTGCCGCTGTACGCCCGGCTCTGGCTGGCCGTGGTGCTGGCCGTGGCCGTGCTGACCCTGATCGTCGGCTGGGCCTGGCGCATCACGCGCGAGCCACCGCTGCGCGAGGTGGTGGTGCGCAACCTGGCCGGCGAGGTGGTCGGCCTGGGCCAGATGCGCGGCCCGCGCGGGCCCGCGCCCTCGGTGCCACCGGTGCCGGGCCTGATCGAGCGCCCGCGCGCACCGGCCGCCCCCTCCGCTGCCGCAGCGCCCCCCCCTTCCCCCGACCACAACACCGAGCCCGGTGCCGGCGCCATGGGCACACTCGGCCCAGGCCCGCAGTTCACGGTGCGCATGAACGACGGCCAGACCCTGCACGTGCACCTGCCACGGCCGCCTCGCTCACCCTGGGGCCAGGCCCCGTTCGGCTTCTTCTGGACCCTGGGCCTGGTGGCCCTGGCCGTGGCCCTGGCCACCTACCCCATCATCCGGCGCCTGACGCGGCGGCTGGAGCGCCTGCAGCGTGGCGTGGAGCGCCTGGGTTCGGGCGACCTCACGGCGCGCGTGCCGGTGCAGGGCAACGACGAGGTGGCCTACCTGGCGCAGCGCTTCAACGACGCGGCCGCGCGCATCGAGGCCCTGGTGCAGTCGCACAAGTCACTGCTGGCCAACGCCTCGCACGAGCTGCGCACGCCGCTGGCGCGCATCCGCATGGGGCTGGAGCTGCTCGGCCCCGCGGCCTCGCCCACGGCCCAGGCCGAGGTGCTGCGCAACCTGGCCGAGCTGGACCAGCTGATCGACGAGATCCTGCTGGCCAGCCGCCTGGACGCGCGCACCGCCGAGGTCGGCAGCGTGGAGCTGGTCGACCTGGTCGGCCTGGCCGCCGAGGAGTGCGCGCGCGTCGGCGCCACGCTGGACACCGGCGCCGACGACGGCGATGCCACCGTCACCCCGGCCCCCCCCCTGCCCGGGGTGGCGGTGCAGGACCTGGAGGTGCAGGGCGTGGCCAAGCTGCTGCGCCGGGCCCTGCGCAACCTGCTGGAAAACGCCCGCCGTTACAGCCGCGGCGAGGTGCGGGTGCAGGTCAGCCAGCACGCCGGGCGTGCCCGGCTCACGGTCTGTGACCAGGGCCCGGGCGTGCCCGCGGCGCTGCGCGAGCGCATTTTCGAGCCCTTCTACCGCCTGCCCGGCGCCAGCGAACACGACGGCGGCGTGGGCCTGGGCCTGGCCCTGGTGCGCGCCATTGCGCAGCGCCACGGCGGCCAGGTCCGCTGCGAAGACGCCCCGGGTGGCTGCGGGGCCTGTTTTGTGCTGGAACTGCCCTGCAGGCCCCCGAATTGACTGGATTTGTCGCCCGATCGGTGCCCGATATCACCCGTTTGAGGGATGTGCAAATTCGCAGGCCGCGCTACAGTGGGGCCCAACCGCTGTCACACATCCGAGAAGGGCCAGCCAGGCCACCGGGTTCGGTTTCAAGTTGTGTGCTTGAGGGATTCTCCTCCAGCCCATTCAAAGCCACCGCCAGGTGGCTTTTTTTTGCTCAGACGCTTCCAGGCACACCGGCTACGAGGCTCAACCCCTTGCCGGGCCTGGCGAGGTCGCTATGTTTTTTGCAGCAACCCGAGCACCCGGTCGGGCGCGATGTCGTGCAGGCAGCGGGTGTGGCCGAGCGGGCAGTCGCGCTCGAAACAGGGCGCACAGTCCAGCGGCGGCTGGTAGCCGGCGTCGTGCTTGAGCCAGAGCACCTGGGCCGCGCCGTTCAGTGGCGGCGTGTGCTCGGGGCTGGACGAACCGAACACCGCCACCTGCGGCACGCCAAACGCGGCGGCCACGTGCATCAGGCCCGAGTCGTTGCTGAGCACGGCGCGGCTGGCCGCGATCAGCGCCAGCGCCTCCATCAGCGAGGTCTGACCGGCCAGGTTGCGAGCCAGCGGCGCCTCGGCCGCAATGGCCGCGCACAGCGGCGCCTCCTTGCCCGAGCCCAGCAGCAGCACCGGCACCCCGAGCCCACGCGCCACGGCGGCAAAGTGTGTGGTGGGCCAGCGCTTGGCCGGGCCGTACTCGGCGCCCGGCGCCATCACCACATAGGCCCCGCGCGCCAGGCCCTGGGCCGTGAGCGCGGCTGCCAGCGCCGCGTCGGGCAACTGCAGCTGCGGCCGGTCGGCCTCGGTGCCAGCCTCGCCGCTGAGCGCCGAGTAAAACGCCACCATGGGCGGGCGCCGGCCCTTGGGCGGGTTCTTCAGGCGGTGCGTGAGCAGGCCCACGCGCGCCTCGCCCAGGTAGCCCACGCGCACCGGGATGCTGGCCAGGAACGGCAGCAGCGCGCTCTTGAGCGAGTTCGGGCAGACGTAGGCGGCCCCAAAGCGGCCCTGGAGCTGCTGGGCCAGTGTGCGCCGCGCCTTGAGCTGCAGGCCGCCGTGCTGGAACGGGAACTCGATGACCTCGGCCACCTGGGGCATGGCGCGGTACACCGGGGCCACCCAGGGCAGGGCCCCCACGGTCAGGCGCTCGCCGCGCGCGGCCAGGCGGCGCAGCAGGGGCTCGGTCATGACGGCGTCACCGATCCATTGCGGGGCGATCACCAGGCTCTGGCGCTCGGCCGCGGCCGCAGCGGGACGGGACAGCATGGCTCTGGGCAGCGGGGACAAGGGAAATACAGGCGGGCCAGCGGCGGCACGGGCAACCCGGGAGGCCCGGGCGCGTGCCGGCCGCTCAGGCGCTCAGTGCCCGCCGCCGAAGTGCTCGCCGTCCTTCAGGCGGTACTCGGTGCCGCAGTACGGGCACTTGGCCGTGCCGGTCTTGGCGACGTCGAGGAACACCCGCGGGTGGGTGTTCCACAGTTGCATGCCGGCGGCCTTGTTGGGGCAGAACACACCGCCCTGGGGGTTGAGGTCGCGCGCCAGCAGTTCGATGGGGGCGGGGGTCTTGCTCATGGGGCTCACACCTTGCTCAGCCAGTGGGCGTACTTGGGGTTGCGCCCGTTGACGATGTCGAAGAACGCGCTCTGTACCTTCTCGGTGATGGGGCCACGCGAACCGATGCCGATCTCCACGCGGTCGAGTTCGCGGATCGGCGTGACCTCGGCGGCGGTGCCGGTGAAGAAGGCCTCGTCGGCGATGTAGACCTCGTCGCGCGTGATGCGCTTTTGCACGATCTCCAGGCCCAGGTCGCGGGCGATGTGGAAGATGGTGTTGCGGGTGATGCCGTTGAGCGCGCCGGCCGACAGGTCGGGCGTGTAGATGACGCCGTTCTTGATGACAAAGATGTTCTCGCCCGCACCCTCGCTCACGAAGCCGGCGCTGTCCAGCAGCAGGGCCTCGTCGTAGCCGTCGTCGGTGGCCTCCATGTTGGCCAGGATCGAATTGCTGTAGTTGCTGACCGCCTTGGCCTGGGTCATGGTGATGTTGACGTGGTGGCGCGTGTAGCTGCTGGTCTTGACGCGGATGCCGCGCTTCAGGCCCTCTTCGCCGAGGTAGGCGCCCCAGTGCCAGGCCGCGACCATCAGGTGGATG
>CAZKDU010000001.1:59385-70928 GCA_964551485.1 uncultured Burkholderiaceae bacterium | reverse complement strand
GAGGTCGAGCCCCGCCGCGACTTCATCGAGACCAACGCGCTGAGGGCGGCGAACATCGACGTGTGATGTTGTTGCCCTGCTCGCACAAAAAAATGCCCCGCGTCAGCGGGGCATCAAAGGAACGCCGGCACCAGCGTTCCGGGACCAACGGGTTACAGGCTTTCTTTGATCACGCGGTCGTGCGCGGGCTGTATCGGCCGGGCATTGAATCGGACCGTTTTCACAAAGGCCTTGATCTGTTCGGGGCTGAGTTCAATGGGCTCTTTCAGCACCATCCAGTTCACCCCTTCCGAGCACGGCGGGGTGGTCAGTGACCCTTCAAAGCTGAAGTAGCCCAGCTGGGCGGGCATGATGTGGCTCAGGTCCAGGTTCAGCTCGTCGACGGTGACTTTTTCCCCCTCACGCGGCAAGTGCTCAAACACGGGTGACAAGGCCAGGTTTTTCTTGCCGGGTTTGATGAGCACACCCACCACGCCCAATTGGCCATTGGCGTTCTTGTGAACGAAATGCGCCACCATGGGGTAATGCTTGCCATGGATGGTTTCTTCGCTCGGCGTATGGAAATGGAACTGCAAGAGTTCGTAGCTCTGATCCCCCACGGCGAGTTTGCTGCCCGCCGGCAGGTTGACTTGAACGGTGTGGCCGTTGTTCCAGATCGTGGGCGAGGCTGCGACGTACTGGAAGTTCAGCGCCGGCAGACTGGCTTTTTGTGTGGCGTGGATGTCCACAGGGCTTTGGTGCTGTCCTTTGGCACACGTCTCAAAAGCGGCATCCAGTTCACCCCAGTGGGCGGCCCCGTGAGGGCCCTTGTAATCCCAGTGGGGCGCGGCGGTCGATGCCACCGTGACGGCGAGTGAAGCGGCCAGGACGGCAATTGCGCGGACGTTGATGTTCATGGCGTGGCTGTGGTCTGAGTGGGTGCTTGCAAGACATGGCTTGTCCGTTCATTGCACATCACCCAACCTGACTCACAGCGCACTAGGCTCATTCACATGAAGTAAAGATGAAGTAAACCCGTGTGCTGACCGTGGCCGAATGGGGCCATGAGTTACTTCATCATGACGACCGGTCCTGCACCTGCGTCCTCAACCGCTCTTCCTGCGCACGCAGCTCGTGTGTGAGGGCGTCGCCGAAGTCTTCGGCCTCGAACAGCGGGCGGATTTCGATGTCGGAGTCGCTTTCCATGGGGTTGGGACAGCGCCGCACCCATGCCACGGCCTCATCCATGGACTGCACCTGCCAGATCCAGTAGCCGGCCACCAGCTCCTTGGTTTCAGCGAACGGCCCATCGGTCACTGTGCGCTGGGCACCGGCAAAGTGCACCCGTTTGCCGCGCGCACTGGGGTGCAGGCCTTCGCCCGCGAGCAGGACGCCGGCCTTGGCCAGCGCTTCGTTGAATTGGCCCATGGCGGCCAGCAGTTCGGTGCTGGGCATCTTGCCGGCTTCGGATTCTGGGGTGGCTTTGACCATGACCATCACGCGCATCTTGCTGCTCCTGAATGGGTTGATTGAATGGCGGTCTTCGCGGCGCAAACCGGCAGCGGTGGTGGGGGCTGGCTGTGGGTCTGTGGTGCGTGTGGAAAAGGCTGCCCTCAGGCCCGGGTGGGCCGCGGCCCCACCAGTGCAAACAGCGCGCCCTGCGGGTCGAGGCCATGCAGGATCCAGCTGCCGCCAGGCACCTGGTGCGGGCCGTGCAGCACCTGGCCCCCGTGCTGCAGCACACGCGCCTGCGCGGCGTCCACATCGGCCACGTTGAAGTAGAACAACCACAGCGGCACCGGCGGCAGCCCGGCCGGGTCGCGCGTGAGCATGCCACCCACGGCCGGACCGCTGCCACCGGTGGCAAAGAGCTGGTAGACCCCGCGGGGGCCCATGTCCATGGCCACGTCGCGAGTCCAGCCAAACTGGTCGGCATAGAAGGCAAAGGCGCTGGGTCCGTCGGCGGCGTGCAGCTCGTGCCAGCCGGCGTGGCCCGGGGTCCCGCCCGCCACGCTGGGCGGAGGCTGGTCCGACAGGCCACGGATCAGGGCGAACGGCGCGCCCTGCGGGTCCGCCACCACGGCAAAGCGGCCCACCTGGGGAATGTCTTCAGGCGCGCGCAGCTGGCGCCCACCAGCCGCATGGATGCGCGCCACGGTGGCGTCCACGTCGTGCACAGCCAGGTAGCCCATCCAGCCGGGTCGGGCGCCAGCAGCACACGCCTCGGCGGGCAGGGCCATCAGGCCGGCCACGGGCATGGCCCCCGCGCTGAGGATGGTGTAGCCGCGTTCGGGCACATGGCCCGACAGCTGGGCACCCCAGCCCATGACCGCGCCATAAAAAGCCTGGGCCGCGGCGGCATCGCTGGTCAGCAGCTCGTACCAGACAAAGGTTCCGTTGGGGGTGGACATGGGGCGGGCTCCGCTGGGGTGGGCTTGCCATTATGGGCAGCCCCGGGCGCCATGCAAGCACCACCCGGGCCACGTGCCGGGTCACCCAGGGTCAGGCCGGCATTGACGGTGGCTGGGCCTGCGCCAGCAGGCGCTGGCCCATGGCCTGGATCTGCGGGTGGGGCGACTGCAGCAGCAGTGCCCCGGCCTCGCGCAGGTAGCGCGGCGTGGCCGTGGCAGCCACCTGGGCCAGCCAGTGCAGGGCCTCGTCGAGCCGGCCCAGGCCGGCCAGCATGCCGGCGTAGCAGAACTGGCCCCGGAAGTCACCGCCTTTGGCACCGCGCTGGTAGCACAGGAAGGCCATGGCCGGGTCGCGCGGCACCCCCAGCCCGTCCTCGTGGTAACGGCCGAGCTTGGCAAAGGCCTTGGCATAACCCTGCTCAGCGGCTTGCTGGTACAGCGCCAGGGCCTGGCCATGGTCTTGCGCCACCCCCTGGCCGCTGGCCAGCAGGTTGGCCAGGTTGTAGCGGGCCTCGGGCAGGGCCAGGTCCGCCGCCAGCCGGTACCAGTGCGCGGCCTTGCCGGGGTCCGGGGCCGTGCCCCAGCCCTGTTCGTGGCAGCGCCCGGCCATGTTCATGCCCATGGCATGGCCTTGCTGGGCCGCACGCAGGAACCAGAACAGCGCCTTGGCCGCGTCGCGCGGCTGGCCATGGCCATCCAGCAGCCACTGGCCCAGCACGGCCTGGGCCTGGGCCAGCCCGAGTTCGGCCGCGCCCTGCATCCAGCGAAGCGCAGTGTCCGGCTCGGCCTGCAGCACCTGCTGCCACTGCACGCTGCTGAGCGCCACCAGGTCCTGGGCTGTGGCAGGCAGAGGGGGCAGGGCGGTGGTGGTGTCGGGCATGGGTGACGCAGGGATGTGAAGGCACAGGCGCGAAGCTGGGCATGCATTATCCAGCGCCGTATGATGGCCGGCACAGGCCGCGCCAGGCTGGCCCGTCACCCCGCAGGAGCCCCATGCGCCGCATGCTTGCGAGCACCCGTCCCGTCGGAAAACGCCGCCCCCGTGGCCAAGCCCGCCGGCACCCGCACGCCGCGGCCGCGGGACACGGCACAAGGGGGTCCATGGCCTCAACCCGACGGCTTCACACCCGGCATGGGTGTGTTGCACGCGCGCGGCCCCAACCTGGGGTCACACGCGGCCTGGGGCCGCGCCGGCATGCACGCTTGCCCGCCACCTCGAATTCCCCCAACCCCAGCTGCAGAGGAACCGCCATGACCACACCCACGCCCACCCAGACCGCTGCGCCGGTGACACGCCAGATCTTCGTCAACCTGCCGGTCAAGGACCTGCCCCGCAGCCAGGCGTTTTTCAATGCCCTGGGCTTTCATTTCAACCCGCAGTTCACCAACGAGCAGGGGGCCTGCATGGTGATCAGCGAGGGCATCCACACCATGCTGCTGGTGGAGCCGTTCTTCCAGGGCTTCACCCAGAAGCCCTTGGTCGACGCCCACCAGGGCACCGAGGTGCTGGTGTGCCTGTCGTGTGTGAGCCGCGCCGAGGTCGACACCCTGGTGGCCAAGGCCCTGGCCGCCGGCGGCCGCGCACCCAATCCCGTGCAGGACCACGGCTTCATGTACGCGCATGGTTTCGAGGACTTGGACGGCCACCTCTGGGAACTGGTCCACATGGACCCCTCGGCCACGCCACCACAGGCCTGACACCCCCCATGTGCCGGGCCGTGAGGGCCACCGCCACACCGGGCCAGCCAGCACCGGCGCCGGACGCTGGCGTATCACCTGCCTTTGCATCCACAAGGCCTGTCTGGCTGCGTGGGCAGCCTGTGCCCGGGTCCAGGCACCTAAGCCCAGACGACACCCTGTCCCGTCTGCCTAGCCCGTGATGTCGTGCCCGAACACCCCATGCGCTGGCGCGCCAAGGCCGGCCTTGGTTTCTCCTTAAAGTATTTATCTTTACGTAGTGGTAGTAGATAGAAGGCCGGGCTCCGCTGTGGACAAGCCGTTTTTTGTGTGTCCTGTCAGGCACTTGGTGGTTGGCACAGGCCTGTGGGCCAGCGTGTTTTGCGGTGTCTCCCAGGTCTGGACAACTGAAGCACGCTGGCCGCTGCTGTGGACAAGTGCCCACTTGCCCGGATTTTGTCCACAGGCTTGTTCATGAGACAAAAAATAGCCGGAAGCCCTTGTCCACAAAGGCGTTCCAGCTATGGTTTTGAGAGCATGCCGGGCTGCAGGGGCCCGGCGCCCCTCGCTCACTTGGCGTCGGGCAACTCGATCTTGACTTCCAGCACCTCGAGGTTGTCCTGGCGCTCCAGGTGCACCTTGATGTCGTCCGGATTGATCTTGATGTACTTGCCGATCACGGCCACCAGGTCGCGCTGCAGCGCCGGCAGGTAGTCGGGTTCGGCGGCGTTGCGGCCGCTGCGTTCGTGGGCGAGGATGATCTGCAGCCGCTCCTTGGCGACGCTGGCCGTCTTCTTCTTCTCGCCGAGCAGGAAAGACAGGAACGACATGGGCTCACTTCCCCCCGAACAGGCGCTTGAAGAAACCGGGCTTCTCGGCGTCGGTGAAGCGCAGGGGCAGCGCTTCGCCAAGGAAGCGGCTGACCACGTCCTTGTAGGCCTCGGACACGTCGGTGCCCTGCAGCTGCACGGCCGGCAGGCCCTGGTTGGAGGCCTGCAGCACCGACTCGCTCTCGGGGATGACGCCGATCAGCGAGATGCGCAGGATGTCCTGGATGTCTTCGAGCGAGAGCATCTGGCCCTCGTTCACGCGGTTCGGGTTGTAGCGCGTGATCAGCAGGTGCTCCTTGATCGGCTCGGCGCCCTCGATGGCGCGCTTGGTCTTGCTGCTGAGCATGCCCAGGATGCGGTCGGAGTCGCGCACGCTGGAGACCTCGGGGTTGGTCACCACCAGGGCTTCGTCGGCGAAGTGCATGGCCATCAGGGCCCCAGTCTCGATGCCGGCCGGCGAGTCGCAGACGATGTAGTCGAAGCCCATGCCGGCGAGGTCGTTCAGCACCTTCTCCACGCCTTCCTTGGTCAGGGCTTCCTTGTCGCGCGTCTGCGAGGCCGCCAGCACAAAGAGGTTTTCGCAGAGCTTGTCCTTGATCAGGGCCTGGTGAAGGTTGGCCTCGCTCTGGATCACGTTGATGAAGTCGTAGACCACGCGGCGCTCACAGCCCATGATCAAGTCCAGGTTGCGCAGACCCACGTCGAAGTCGATCACCGCGGTCTTGTGGCCGCGCAGGGCCAGGCCGGTGGCGAAGCTGGCGCTGGTGGTGGTCTTGCCCACACCGCCCTTGCCCGAGGTCACAACAATGATTCTTGCCATCTTGGGGTCTTTCGTGAAAGAAGGTTCTTCGGGCCTCAGGCCTTCAGCGGTTCGACCAGCAGGCGCTCGCCGTCGAGCCGGATCTGCGTGGGCTTGCCCAGCACGGTGTCGGGGAACGGCACCTCGCTGGTGCGGTAGATGCCGGCAATGGAGACCAGCTCGGGCTCCAGGCACAGGCTGAAGATGCGCGCCTCGGTGTTGCCGCGCGCGCCGGCCATGGCCTTGCCACGCAGCGGTGCGTACACATGGATGTGGCCGTCGGCAATGACCTCGGCGCCGGGGTTGACCATGGCCAGCACCACCAGGTCGCGGCCCTTGGCGTAGACCTTCTGGCCCGAGCGCAGCGGGCGGTCCACCACCAGGGTGGCCGGCCCGGCCACAGGCACCGGCACCTCGACCTCGCGCACCACCTCCTGCACCACGGTCTGCACACGCGCGCCGGCGGCCGGCAAGCCCACGGCGTCACTGGCGTTCACCAGACCGGCGGCCAGGGCGGCGGCGAGCTGACCCGAGCTGCCGCCACGCACGGCCACCGGGGCCATGCGGCGGGCGCGCAGCAGGCCCAGCAGGGCAGGAAAGTCGATGGTGGCGGCTTGGTCGGCCGCGGACAGCGGCGACAGGTCGATGACCAGCGGGTCGTGGTCAAAAAAATCAGGGATATCGCCGAAGCGCTGCGCCAGCTCGTCTGCCACGGCCTGGAGGTCGGCCGTCTTGAGCAGCAGGCTCACCAGGGGCAGCTTGGCGCTCTTGATCTCGAACGTGGCAGGGGCAGAACCTGCGAGGGCAACGGTCATGGGGCGCGGACACCTATAAGCCCGCGCATCTTAACAGCCGGGCCGAGCGCCACATCTCTGGTTTCCCTCTATCTCTTAGATCTTTAAATAGTAGTTGTAGATAAGGGCAGGCCTGTGCTGTGGACAAGGGCAGTTTTTCCTTTCAGATCAGCCACCTGGCCCACCTCGGTGGGTGTGGGTGAGGGTGTTTTTCGGTGCGCGGCGGGCATGAACAACTGACGCCAAGGTGCCTGACCTGTGGACAAGCCATGGCTTGTGCCAGAGATATCCCCAGGGTTGTGCCTCAGCCAGGCCCGGATGATCCAAAAAAAGAGCCCGCACGGGGCGGGCTCAAGGGGTTGGGAGATGGAAAAGGGACGGGCTGGGCGCAACGCTCAACCTGCGGGACGGGGCATGGGCTTGCCATGTTCACCATGGCCATGCGGGCCGTGGCCGTGCTGGCGCAGGGTTTCGGTGTCGAAGACCTTCTTCTGCTCGGGTGTGAGCGTGGCGTAGAAAGCCTTGGTGGCGTCGGCGCGCCGGTCCATGGCGGCCTGGCGCTCGGTGCGCAGGGCGCGCATCTTGTCGAGGCGCTCGGGCGTGGTCAACTTCTCGAACGCGGCGCGGTCCGGGCGCGGCGGCGGGGTCTGGGGCGGTTGGGTGGCATTGGCAAAGCTGGCCCAGGCCGCCTCCTGGTTGGGGGCGAGCTGCAGCTTCTGCTTGAGTTCGGCCTGGTGCTTGGCGTGGTGCTGGGCCATGCGGGCATGCCACTGGGCAGGGTCCATGCGCTGGCCGGCATGGGGCGGGGTGCCAGCGGCGGGGGCCGGCGCGCCTTGGGCGGCGGCCAGGCCGGTCAGGCCGGCCAGCAGGCCGGCGACGAGCAGACGGTGGGTGGCGCGTTTCATCAGAGCTTCCTTTCCAGTGATGAGACCCGGGTCCGCCAGACGGTCCAGCGCACCTCGGGATGGACGTGATTCTGGGCAGGCCATGTAAGCCGGCCGTGGCTGCCGCGTGTGGCTTTGTAAAGTTGGGTGAACACCGGTTGATGTGGGTGGCGGCGGCGTTTCCTGGGGGGCCGGGATCGGCTGCACCGTGCGGCCGTGGCTGTTGTGGCTGGGCGTGCCGGCGCCCTGGCCGACAGCGTGCTGGGGCACCGGTGTTGCAGGGGCGTGCCAGAATCGGCCGCGTCGCCCCGCCGGGGCGCGTCGAGGGGAACCGGACATGGAAATGCTGATGCTGGGACTGCTGATGTTCCTGGGGGTGCACTCGGTGCGTGTGGTGGCCGCGGGTTGGCGCGGCCACATGGTCGAGATGCTGGGCGAGCGCGGCTACAAGGGCCTGTACTCGCTGGTCTCGGCCGTGGGCCTGGGCCTGGTGGTCTGGGGCTTCGGCCTGGCGCGCCAGCAGCCGGTGGTGCTGTGGCAGCCGCCCACCGGCCTGCGCCACCTGGTGGCGCTGCTGATGCTGGGCGCCTTCGTGCTGCTGCTGGCCGCCTATGTGCCGCGCAACCACCTCAAGGCCCGCATTGGCCACCCCATGCTGGCCGGGGTCAAGCTGTGGGCACTGGCCCACCTGTTGGCCAATGGCACGCTGGCCGACGTGGCGCTGTTCGGCAGCTTCCTGATCTGGGCCGTGCTGGTCTTTGTGGCCTCGCGCCGGCGCGACCGCGCCAGCGGCCAGGCCTACCCCGTGGGCACCCCACGTGGCACGGCGCTCACGCTGGGCGCGGGTGTGCTGGCCTGGGCGGTGTTCGGCTTCGGCCTGCACGGCTGGCTGATCGGCGTGCGGCCGTTCGGCTGAGCCGGGGGGGCAGGGACGGGCCGCCAGAGCGACGGTTTCTCTGGAAAACGAGGAAAATAGGCCTGCAGCCCTTGCTGCTGCTGAGTAGTTTGCTATTTATTTGGTAGCAATCGGCGATGGGCCGGCACCCCCTTGGTGCCCGGCCAGGTCGTCGAGGATGGGGCAGTCGGGCCGCGCGTCGCCGTGGCAGCCCGCGATCAGGTGGCCGAGTGTGCGCTGCATGGCCTGCAGCGCCTCGACGCGGCGCGCCAGCTCGTCGGCATGGCGCTGCGCAATGCGGCGCACGTTGGCGCTGGCGCGGCGCCGGTTGTGCCACAGGCTCACTAGCTCGGCGATGGCCTCCATGCCGAAACCCAGTTCACGCGCGCGGCGGATGAAGCGCAGGCTGTGCACGTCGGCCTCGGTGTAGAGGCGGTAGCCGCCGTCGCTGCGCGCCACACCGCCAAGCAGGCCCAGCGACTCGTAGTGGCGCAGCATCTTGGCCGACACGCCGGACAGGCGCGCGGCCGCGCCGATCTGCACCGGCCAGGCCGGTGCCTTGACCGAGCAGGCGGGGGGAATGGCGGGCCTGGCAGGGCTCATGCGACGGTGTAGCCTTCGTCGCGGATGGCCTGGGCCAGGGCCTCGCGCGGCTGCGGGCTCTGCACCTGCACGCGGCCGCTGTCCAGGTCCACCTGCACCTGGGCCTGGGGGTCGATCGCCTGCACCGCCTGGGTCACGGCGCGCACGCAGTGGCCGCAGCTCATGCCCTGCACCTGAAACGCTTGCACGGGGGTCATCGTCATGCTCCGAAAAAGTGGAAGAAGAGCATAGCCTGAAGCTTGCCACGGTGGGAAGGTCAAGCCCGCGTGGCAAAACCTCACCGGCCCCAGGGTTGCGCCAGAATCGCGCTTGACCTTCCCACCATGGAAAGGCCCAAGCTTGGGGCACCATGAACACTTCCACCTCCCCCACCCTGGACCTGGGCATCGACGGCATGACCTGCGCGTCGTGTGTGGCGCGCGTGGAGCGCGCGCTGCGCAAGGTGCCCGGGGTCGAGCAGGCCAGCGTCAACCTGGCCACCGAATCGGCGCGAGTGGTGCACGCCGATGCCCCGGGCATCGACGCACGGCTGCGCCGCGCCGTGCGCGAGGCCGGCTACACCCCGCGCGAGGCCGGCGTCGCCGAGGCCCTGCGCGCCGACGCCCCGCCCTGGCAGGGCCTGGCGCCAGTGGCCCTGGCGCTGCTGCTCTCGCTGCCCCTGGTGCTGCCCATGCTCGCCGGGCTCTGGGGCGGCCACCTCATGCTGCCGGCGGCCTGGCAGTTCGCGCTGGCCACGCCGGTGCAGTTCGTGCTGGGCGCGCGCTTCTACCGCGCCGGCTGGCATGCGCTCAAGGCCGGCAGCGGCAACATGGACCTGCTGGTGGCGCTGGGCACCACGGCCGGCTGGGGCCTGTCGGTCTGGCTCTGGTGGACGGCGCCCGCGGGCCACGCGCCGCACCTGTATTTCGAGAGTTCGGCGGTGGTGGTGAGCCTGGTGCTGCTGGGCAAGTGGCTGGAGGCGCGCGCCAAGCGCCAGACCACCGCCGCCATCCGCGCGCTGCAGGCGCTGCGGCCCGAGACCGCGCGTGTGCTGCAACGCGGCGGCCAAGAGGCCGAGCTGCCCGTGACCGAGCTGCTGGTGGGCGACACCGTGGTGCTGCGCCCGGGCGAGCGGGTGCCGGCAGACGGCGTGGTGACCGAGGGCCAGACCCAGGTCGACGAGTCCATGCTGACCGGCGAGCCCCTGCCCGTGGCCAAGGGCGTGGGCGAGCGCCTGACCGGCGGCAGCCTGAACGGCGAGGGCCGGGTGCTGCTGCGTGTGGCCGCGGTCGGGGCCGAGAGCGTGCTGGCCCACATCATCCGCCTGGTGGAGGACGCGCAGACCGCCAAGGCGCCGATCCAGCGCCTGGTGGACCAGGTGGCGGCGGTGTTCGTGCCGGTGGTGCTGGGCCTGGCGCTGCTCACGCTGGCGGGCTGGCTCTGGGCCGGTGCGCCGCTGGAGGCGGCGCTGATCCACGCCGTGGCGGTGCTGGTGATCGCCTGCCCCTGTGCGCTGGGCCTGGCCACCCCTGCGGCCCTGATGGCTGGCACCGGCGTGGCGGCGCGCCACGGGGTGCTGATCAAGGACGCGCAGGCGCTGGAGCTGGCGCAGCGTGTGCACACCGTGGCCTTCGACAAGACCGGCACCCTGACCGTGGGGCGGCCGCGCCTGGTGGCCTTCCGGGTGCTGCCCGGGGCGGACGAGGCTGCCCTGCTGGCCAGCGCCGCCAGCCTGCAGACCGGCAGCGAACACCCGCTGGCGCACGCCGTGGTGGCGGCGGCGCGTGAACGTGGCCTGGCGCTGCAGCCGCCAACCGGGGTGCGCGCCGTGCCCGGCCGTGGCAGCGAGGGCGAGGTGGCGGGCACGGCCTGGCAGCTCGGCAGCCTGCGCTGGCTCGACGAGCTTGGCGTGCCGCTGGGCGACCTGGCTGGCGAGGCGCAGCGGCTGGCGCACGAGGGGGCCAGCCTGTCGGCGCTGCTGGAGCGCACCCCCACGGGCCCGGTGCTGCGCGCACTGATGGCCTTCGCCGACGAGCCCAAGCCCGGTGCGGCCGAGGCGCTGGCGGTGCTGCGCGCGCGCGGCCTGCGTGTGGTGATGATCTCGGGCGACCACCGCGGCGCGGCCGAGGCCATGGGCGCGCGCCTCGGCATCCCGGCCACCGACGTGCGGGCCGAGGTGCTGCCTGGCGACAAGGCGGCGCAGGTGCGGGCGCTGCAGGCCGAGGGCCAGCCTGGAGGGAATGGCCCGGGGCCAGCCGCCCGCGCGGGACGTGGCGGCCGGCGCGGTGGCGTGGCGTTCGTGGGCGATGGCATCAACGACGCGCCCGCCCTGGCCGCGGCCGACGTGAGCCTGGCCATGGCCAACCCTGGCGGAGGCACCGACGTGGCGCTGCACGCGGCCGGCATCACCCTGATGCGCGGCGAGGTGGCCCTGGTGGGCGCGGCGCTCGAGGTGTCGCGCCGCACCGTGGCCAAGATCCGGCAGAACCTGTTCTGGGCCTTCGCCTACAACGTGGCCGGCATCCCGCTGGCGGCGCTCGGCTACCTGAACCCGGTGCTGGCCGGCGCGGCCATGGCGCTGAGCTCGGTCAGCGTGATGGCCAACGCACTGCTGCTCAAGCGCTGGCGCCCCGGCGGCCGCTGAGGCCCAGGGGCCTGGGGCTGGGCTCAGCCGGCCCGGCCGGCCACCAGC
>CAZKDU010000001.1:0-59375 GCA_964551485.1 uncultured Burkholderiaceae bacterium | reverse complement strand
ACGAGTTCGACAGCGCATGGCGCAGGCCGGGCGCGGGCCGGCTTGCGCCGCGCACCAGGTCGAGCGCGGCCAGGGCCGGGTCGGGCCGGTCCAGGTGGGCAGTGGGCGGCACGCGCCCGTGTGTGAGCGCGGCCAGGGTGGCCAGCAGCTCCATCGCGCCGCCGGCGCCCAGCAGGTGGCCGTGGATGGCCTTGGTCGAGCAGACGGCGGGCGCGTGCTCGCCGAACACCTGGGCCAGCGAGGCCGCCTCGGCCGCGTCGCCGGCCTGGGTGGCGGTGCCGTGGGCGTTGACGTGGCCGACGTCCTGCGGTGCCAGCCCGGCGTCGTGCAGGGCCAGGCGCAGGGCCCGGGCCTGGCCGGCCGGGTCCGGGTGGGTGATGTGGCTGGCGTCGCAGGTGCTGGCGTAGCCCAGCAGGCGCAGTGGCGAGGCCGCGCCGCGCGCGGGCGTGGCGCGCCGACTCCAGCACCAGCGCGGCCGCGCCCTCGCCGAGCGCGAAGCCGGCGCGGTCCTGGGCGAAGGGGCGGCAGGCGCGTGCCGCGTCGTCGGCCGCCGGCGCCAGCACACGCAGCGCCTGCCAGCTGGCCAGGACGCCGGGGCTGAGCATGGCCTCGTGGCCACCGACCAGGGCCACGTCGATCCAGCCGCCGCGCAAGGCACGCAGGGCCTCGCCGATGGCCACGGCCGAGGAGGCGCAGGCGCAGGTGTAGCCGAGCGCGCTGCCGCGCGCCTGGAACTGCAGGGCCAGCTCGCCCAGCGCGGCGTTGGGCATGGTGGTGATGACGGTGGTGGGGCGCATGCGCCGCTGCTCCGCGTACAGGGCCTGGCAGGTGGCGTCGAAGGTGGCGGCGCCGCCCATGCCGGTGCCCCAGTACACGCCCAGGCGGTCGGGGTCGTGTGTACCCGCGCCCAGCCCGGCCATGGCCATGGCGTCGGCGGCGGCCTGCAGGGCCATGGAGGTGCCGCGGTCGGCCGGCACGCGCGAGGGCGGGCGGACCTGGCGCTCGTCGAAGGCGCAGGCGGCCACGGGCAGGGCCACGGGGTCGAGCCCGGGCACGGCCAGCGTGCGCGCGGCCACGGCCGAGCGGCCGGCGAACAGGGCCTCGTGGAAACCGGCCAGTGTGTGGCCCAGTGGCGAGACCAGGCCCTGGCCGGTGATGTGGACGTCCTCGTGGGCCATGGGGCTCAGCGCGGTGCGGCGCCCACCACGCCGGCGATGACCGTGCTCAGGTGGTCCAGGGTGTGGCCTGCCTGGCGCGGGTCGAGCTGGTCTTCGGGGATGCGCAGCTGGAAATGGTCCTCCACGGCGAACACGAACTCCATGAGGGCCAGGGAGTCCAGGCCCAGGTCTTCGAGCCTGTGCTCGGGGCTGAACTGGGCCGGGTCGAGCTGGAAGCGCTCGTGCAGCAGGGTGCAGAGTTGGGGGTAGATGGCGTCGCTCATGGGCAGGGGAACCGGGTCAGGCAAACAAGTGGGGGAAGCGGGAGAGGGCACAGACGCGCACGGGTCACAGGACCGCTGCGGCCGGCCGGGGCGCCGGCGTGGCCAGCGCCTGGTCGATGCCGTGCACGAAGGCCAGGCAGTGCCGCACCACCTCGCGGCGGTCGTTGTCCAGGGTGATCATGTGGTAGCTGTGGTCGAGCAGCACGCTGGTGAAGGCGGGGCAGCTCAGGTGGCGCTGCAGCAGCGCCACGTTGGCCGGGCTGGTGACCTCGTCGTCGCGGGCGTGCAGGGCCAGCACCGGCGGGCAGGCCATGCCGGGCAGGCGGCGGCGCACGTGGCGGTTCATGCGGTCGTGCTCGCGCAGGTGGTCCACGCCGAGCACGGCGGCGCCGGCGCTGGACACCTGGCGCTCGGCCAGTTCGTGGGCGATCCAGGCGCGCACGCGCTCGTTTTTCACGCCGTAGGGCGGTCGCTCCCGGTAGCGCCACAGGCGCCCGATCGGGGTGTACAGCGCCAGCGGCAGCAGAACGTGGTGGCGCGGGATGGCCCAGCCGTCGTAGACCAGGCTGGTGGACAGCAGCACCAGGCCGTCGACCGGGCAGCCGCGCAGCACACTGGCCAGGGCCAGCGAGGTGCCGGCCGACAGGCCGACCAGCACCACCCGGGCGTGGGTCTGGCGCAGGGTCCGCACGCAGTCCTCGACCTGGTCGACCCAGGTCTCGAAGCGGCTGGCGCGCTGGCGTGTGGCAGTGCGGTCGTAGGAGTAGCCGGGGATCAGCAGCGCGTGGGTGCTGTGGCCGGCGCCGCGCAGGCCGCTGTGCACCGAGAGCAACTCGTCCGGCGTGCTGCACAGGCCGTGCAGCAGCACCACGGCCACGCGCCCGCTGGCACGGGTCGGGCTGGCGGCGGCGGGTGGGGGCAGGCTCAGGTCGCGTGCGTTCACCGTCCGCCCCCCTGGGCCTGGATGCAGGCATGGGGCGGCAGGACAAACGACCAGACCACCGGGCCTGGGCTGGGGGCGGAGGGCGGCGGCGTCCACTGGCCGTGCACAGGCCGGCCGGCGGGCAGGGGCAGGTGGGGGGTGCCCAGGTAGACCACCCCCAGGTGACGGGTATTGAGATATTCCAAGGGGGATCGGTGCAATAAATGGGGATTTTGGGGGCCTTGATGGGAAAAATCGGGACGGGCCTCCGAAAAACACTTTTCTCACGCGAAACACACCGGCGGAACGCCCGGCGGAGGGCTGGAGGCCCCTATTCTGGCCTCAAACGAGGTCGGCGAGGTAGTTGTTAAGGTCCAGCAGAATCGCGTCCCGCTCCTCGGGGTAGAGCTGGCCGTCCGGCATGATGGGCATGAAGGGCCGGGCCGGGATCGTCACCTTGCCGCCACGGCCGGCTTGGCCTCCCAGGTGCTGGATCGCAGCGTAGATGGGCGTGCTGGCCACGGTCAGGCTGTCCTGGCTGGTGAAGCGCACGATCTGCGTGCTCAGCGCCCGCGATTCGCCGATCAGCGGCTTCTTGCCGGTCACCCGGGCCTGCCCCTTCGCGTTGAGCGCACCACCCTTTTTCCTGAACGACTTCCCCAGGCGGCTGGCGACCTGGTCGAGGGTGGACTGGCTGTTGGGCTTCCAGGGCGTGCCGTCCGGGGCCGAGCTGGTCTCGAACCGGCGCTTGATGCGCTCCACCGAGTGCTCGCCAATGCTCTCCAGCACCGGCTGGGCCTGCTCGAGCCTGGCCTGCAACCTGGACAGGGCGTCACGAACCAGCTTGTCGTGAACCTGCAGGGTGAAACTTGTCATGGCCGTGCACTCCTCTTAAAATCGAGGCTCCTCGCGCAAGTGCATCGGCTCCCGAGTCAGAACTCGGTCCCGTTTCGGACGTACAGGTCGACGGCTTGCGAGAGGAATCCTCATTGCGTGACTTTCACCACGAACGAAAGCAGGGCCAAGGCCCTGTTTTTTTTGCCCGGCCGCAGCTCGAACACGGCCCTGAACTCCTCAGCACCAATGGCTTTCGTCACCACCACCCGTGGATCACCGGTGGATGAGGTGGCATTCCCTGGCTTGATGCTGTCGGCCCCGTTCAGCACCTCCATCAACCGGTTGAAGTCCTCAGGCGCAGGCGCCCGCTGCGTGCCCCCATCCATGCCATGGCTGGCCTCCACATGGCGCGCTGCCTCGGCCGGCAGCGTCACCAGATAGCCCGTCACGTCCTGCCCCAGCACCTGGCTCAGCCGCTTCGGGTCCTCCACAAAGCCCATCCACAGCGTCTCCACCAGCTGCTTGTCGGCCAGCGCTTTGGCCACAAAGGCCGCCGGCGCGTCCGTGGCATTCAGGTAGCGGGTCACGTCGCGCGAGAGCGCTGTCGCAATGGCCGGCGGGTACGTGATCAGCTTGTCCTGCACCAACTGCCGCAGCGACGTGTCCACGCTCGCGCCAGGCGTGTAGTCGAACCCCCGGTCGATTCCAACCGGCGCCCCGGTTTTGCCATCGCGCGTGTTCCAGCCCTCGGGCGGTTCCCCAACCCCGGCGCGCGCACTCGCCTCGCCCTCGCGCCGGCTCACCGCCGTCACCCGGCACTGGCACCCCCAGCCATTGGGCGGAAAGTGGGCCGCCCAGAAAGCGTGCTCGCGCGGCAGCGTCAGGCCATGCCAGGCCACGTGCTGCGGCCGCGGGTGCAGCACCGAGTCATTGTGCAGGTAGCGCCAATACGGGTTGAGCTTTGCAAACCCGGGCTCGGTCAGCTGCTTGTACCGCCCGGCCGCATAGCTCGTGCTCAGGTTGGTCTGGTAGATCACCCGTGTCCGCCAGGCCAGCCCAGCTTGGCTGTCGCTGCCGGTGAATCCCGTCCAGCCGCGCCTGGCCACAATCTCCTTGAAATCACGCCGAAACGCCTCCAGCCCGGTGCCCTCGGCAATGCTCTGCGTCACCGCCTGGTGCAGGTCTGCCAGCAAGTCCGCCTGCACCGCCCCGGCCACCATGAAGGCCCGGTCATGCGCGCTGCGCTGAATGTCGTCCCAACGCTCGCTGGGCAACCGCAGCTTGTTGCGCAGAAACGCAATCTGTGGCTCCCATGGGGTGTTGAACCCCACGTCAAACCCGGGTTCAGGCACCGGCCGCTCCATCATCACCCGACTCGGCCTGCACCGCCGCCATGCCGCGCAGTTCCGCCAGCGCCATGGCCGCGCCCATGACACGGGTCAGCTCGGGTGCACCGCCGTAGGCCGACAGCAGCGCCGCCTGCAGCTGCTCCATCGACTCCGCCCTTGCCACCAGCGCCTCCAGCTGGCGCACCATGCCCGTCCAGCTCGGCGCCGCAGCGGCCGCCAGCTCATCCACCTCGGCCGCCATGGGGTCTGCGCCAGCCACCTGCAGCGCGGCCTCGGCAAACGCGGCCGCGTCCTGCTCCGGCTCTGCCGCCGGTACCACCCGGCCGCCGGCCGCAGACGCCAAGGGCGTGGTGCCCCCCGGTGCCTGGTACTGCAAGTCACCCTCCTGGTAGCCGTAGGCGCGCATGAAATACGCGTTCGTGAAACGCGCGCCCGCCGCGTAGTTGCTCTTGTCCCGCTCGGCCTGCAGCCGGTCCTGCGCCTCCTGGTCCCACAGGCTGAACACCGGCGGCAGCACACTCGCAAAGTTCAGCTCGCAGAACCACTTGATCAGCTCATTCACCGTCGCCGCCACCAGCTTCGCGTCCGCGTCGCGCAGGTCCTCCGTCACCTCCAGGCCGGCCGTGGCGCTGGCCTTGTTCGCGCTCGCCTCCGTTGTCTGGTTCTGGCCCAGCAGCGCAATCGAAATCTCGCCCCGGCAGTGCATCACCAGCGCCTGGTGCAAGTCAGAGCTGGCGCTCTTGCCCGCCATCTCCAGCAGCTCCACACTGCCATCGTCGGGAATCGTGGCCACCCCGTCCTGGATCAACGCCTCAAGGCTGTCCAGCAACAGCGTGCGGTCCTTGTCCGACGCCCCCCTGGGCAGCTTGCCCAAGGCAAACGCGCTGCCGTACTTCTCCACAAAGGCCAGCCAGAACTTCATGCCCCCCTTCTTGAATACCAGGGGCCAGAAGCACATGCTCAGGTCGGGCAAGCCATAGGGGTTGGTGTAAGTGGGCTCTTGCCGCGGCAGCAAGAACTTGCGCGGCGGCAGCTCCTCGCCGTGCAGCAGCGCTTCGCGCGACTTGAAGCGCAGCAAATTGTCCGCGTCAAACCCAAACCACTCCGGCGGCTTGGCCACCACACTGGCCGGCACCAGCATGGCGCCGCGCCGCTCCCACATCACCTCCAGGGGCTGGTAGCCGTAAAAGCACGCGTTCAGCGTGTCGCCAATCAGCCCATCCAGGTCCAGGCCTTGCAGCATCTCCTGCACCGCCTTGGTCACGCGGCTGGCCGAGCGGCCACGGTCCACCCCGTTGTCCAGGGCCTTCACCGCGCTCTTGCGGCGGCGAATGCTCCCGCCAATCAGCGCGTCCGAGCGCATGTCACGGTACACCCGAATGTCTCGGCCCTGCGCCTTCAAGATCGGGTCCGGGTTGGGCAGCAGCATGCCCATGAACACGAAATCCGTGCTCCGCGCGCGGCTGGCAATGTGCTGAGTCAGTTGGTTTGCCATAGGGCTCTCTTCATTGGTAGCCGTTCATGTCCACACCGCGCGGCCCGCTCGTGCGCGGGCGGCTGCTCACACCCGGCAGGCCCGTGGGGCCCGTGCCCGCGTGCAGGCCCAGCGCCAGCGCCCAGAAGCGGTCGGCGTGGCCGTCAGGCGTGCGCTCGGCCGTGAAACGGATGTTCCCCGCCGCCGTCACCTGCTTGGTCACAGAGCGCAGGTCAGCCCGCACCTTCGGGTCGTAGGGAATGCGCACCTTGCGGTCCTCGAACGCGCCGCGCACCGGGTAGGCCAGCGCCTCCTTCACCGGGCCGGTGAAGGTCACCCCCTCCACCCGGGTCTTGCCAAACTTCGTTTGGGCGTCGTCCACCCAGCCAATGCCCAGGCCCGTGGCGTCAATACACGTGCGCGCGCTCAGCTCAATCCAGGGCCACAGCACCTTCTCCTGCTCGCCCTTGGTCATGTTCTGCAGCGAAATCACCTCGCGGGTGTAGAAGGTGTCGCCCAGGCGCTCCAGCACCCAGATCACCGTCAAATCCTTCTTGCGGCCAATGTCCACGCCCACAAACAGCGGGCCCAGCTCGCGCTGCTGCCAGTCAAACCAGTTGGGGTACTCGGCCGCCGCGATCAGCGCGTACTCCAGGAACGCCACATCGTCGTCCGCCGGCTCGCACATGTACTCCTGCAGGAACGACTCCTCATCCGCACACCCACTGCGAATGAAGTCAAAGTAGGCCGCCTCATCCAGCGCCTGCACCTCATGGTCGGCAGGCAGCATCTGCTGCAGCTTGAACAGAAACCCGCTGTCCAGCGCGTCCTTCAGCGTCACCCGGTGCAGGCTGATCTTCTTCGGGTTGCCACCCTCGCGCACCTCGCGCACCAGCTGGTTGAAGTAGTTGTGGCTGCCCCGGTGCGTGCTGATCACCTCCATGCTGCCGCCCCAGGTGATGCCCGGGTAGGCAATCGACCACAGCTTGCGAGGGTCCGGGTGCAGCGCAAACTCGTCCAGAATCCGCCCGCCGCGCTTGCCCGCCTGCGCGTCCGGGTTGCTGCTCATGCTGTGGATGCGCCGGCCACTGGCGAACTCCAGCACATAGGCCGTGAGCTTGTCCTTGCTGTCGATCACCACCTCGCCCAGGTCGCGCGCGGCCATGTTCATCACGCCCGCCCACATCTTGCAGTCCTCAATGAACAGCCGCGCCTGCAGGTCGTCGCGGCTGCTCACCCATTGGTCCTGCTTGGCGCCCTGGGCCGCCGTGCGCTCATCGGCCTTGTAGGCGGTGGACCAGCTCAGGCCGATCTGCCGGCTTTTCTCCATCAGCTTCAGGCGCGAATCGTCCTTGATCCACGCACTTTGAAACGGCAGAAAAATCCCCTCCGGGTTGGCCGGAATCACCTTGGCGTTGCCCGGTCGCATCACCATCACGAAATCCCCAGCACCTCGCGGATCGCGTCGCGCGTCTGCACGCTCACGCCACCCTTGCTCTGCAGCGCATCCAGCTTCACGCGCTGCTCCTCCAGCAGCTTCTTCCGGGTGGCTTCTTCCACCTCGGCCTGAAACTTTTTCAGGTTCACGCTGCTGCGCGTGAGCGTGGCAATGTTCTTGGCCGCCGCACTCAGCATGGCCACGCGGTCACCGGGCTCGTCGGCCTCGTCGGCATCCTGCAGCTGCAAAATGGCCTCAAACAGCTCGGTCTGCACCAACGCCGTCAGCGCCTCGCTGCGCGCGTCCTGGTTATCGCCGGCCTGCGCCTGGATCAGCTTGGCCGCCTCCGTGCTCGCCTTGATGGCAGAGAGCCGGCGGTCCAGCTTCTGGCCGTAGCGGCCCAGCGCGCTGCGGCTCGGCAGGCTCTTGGCCTGCGCCTCGGCCGGAAACCGCTCCTGCAGGTCGGCAATCAGCTCATCCAGCGTCTGCGAGCCCGTGGCCAGCATGGCCTCGATGTAAGCCTTGACCTCGCTGGGCAGGCGCGTGATGCTGCTCTTGCGGCCCATGGCTCACCAGTACTTCACCGGGCGCGCAATGCCCGGATCGCACTCCACCGTGTACTCGGCCACGTCAATGCCGCAGCGCGTCAGCTCCGCGTGCCAGCGGCCGCTGGGCTCCTTGCGCAGCTTCACAAGCTCGCGCTCCTCCAGGTAGTCCAGCTCGCGCCGCAGCTCCAGCGGGGTGGCGTCCGGGTACTCGCTTTGCGCCACCGCCAGCACCACACTCTCGTAGGCGCCCATGGGCCGCGCGTTGTTCAGCGTCAGCAAAATCAGCCAGCGCAGCGCCTCACGGCGAATCTTGGCCTGGTCAATGTTCATGGGCCCTCTCCCTTGGAATTCAGTGCCGAGCGCAGCTGCACGTTCTCCAGCTTCACGGCCAGGCTGTCCAGCTTGGCCTCGATCACGCTCTGGCCGCGCACGTAGTCCTCGCGCTGCACGTAATGCAAGGGCAAGTGCACCTTGAACTCCATGAAATCGCGGTGCAGCTGGTTCAGCTCGCTGCGGTCATCGCTGCGCGCCCGCTCAATGCGGCCCAGCCCCTCCGTCACCGCGGCAAAACGCAGGTCCAGGCTGCTTTTGGCCTGGCTGGCCAGCAGCTTGGCCACCGCCCAGTAGCCACCGATGATCGTCACGCCCAGGCTCAGCACGTGCCACAGCTCCAGCTGCACCGTCATGGCGTGGCCTCCAGCCAGTCCAACAGGTCGGCCAGGCGGCCCGCGCACAGGCCATACAGGTCGTACATGCCCTTGAGTGCCAGCAACATCGGGTCGGCCTCAGGGCTTTGCGGCGCTGGCGCCGGGGGCGGGCACCGCTGCACGTAGTCCGCTGGCAGCGGCCTGGGCAGCGCGGTCACGGGCGGCGGTGAGCTGGCGCAAGACGCCAGGGTCAAACACACAGCCAGCACGGCTGTCGGCAGTGGCGCGTAGCGCATCTTGAAGCTCCAGGGTGGACTGTTGGTCGGCCAGCAGGCGGGCCGAGGTGGCTTGGCGCATGGCGCGGCTGGCCAGGTTGGCCTGGGCCACCAGGCCCTTCTGCGCCTCTATGAGGGTGGTCAGCTGGCCCACCGCGCTCGCGTCGCGGGCACCGGCCTCCAGCCGCTCGCCCAGGTGCTTGCCGTAGAAGAAACCGCCCACGCCAGCGCCCAGGCAGGCGCACAGCGTGAGCAGAGCCAGAGTCAGGGGCTTCACAGCAAGGCCCCCCAAGTGGCATAGCGCGGCTGCAGCACACCCAAAATGCGCGCCGGGTAGCCAAGGTTTTCGCTGCAATGCAGGGCGGCGCGCCGCGCCAGGCCACAGGCAGCGTCCACCGCCTCGCGGGTGCTGCCATGGGCCAGTCGCGCCTCGGCCTGCCAGTGGCCCAAGCCGCCGTTGTAGGCCCGCAGGGCCACCCACATGCGGTCACGCGTGCTGTAGCGCAGCGGCGTGCGGTCGTACAGCCATTTGTCGTAGCCCACCAGCGCGCGCAGCGCCCAGGCCGGGTTGCGCGGCTGGCAGTCTGCCGGGCGCATGCCATTCAGCTCACACCACCAGGTGGCCGTGGCCGGCATGAACTGCGCCAGGCCCTGTGCGCCCACCGGGCTGGTGGCCATGGCGTTCCAGCCACTCTCTTGGTGCACCTGGGCCGCCAGGGCCGGCAGCGGGGCGTCCAGCCCCCATTGCGAATGAGCGGCCCGCGTCAGCGTGGCGCGGTGGGCTGCAGCGGCTGGCGGCACCTGGGCATGGGCGCCGCCGGGCAGCACCGCCCACAGCAAGCCCAGCCAGGCCAGCACCATGCCCGTGAGGCGCAGCACCGTCAGGCCCCCAGGCTCACGGCCACCACCACCGCCGCCACGATCACCGCGCGGCGCAGCATGCACGTGCCCACCAGGCGCAGCAGCGTGTCGTCCTCGTTCTCCAGAGACTCCAGCAGCGCGTCGGGCCGGGCGTAGGGGAACAGCGAGCGGTCGATCCAGTAGCCCACCACCGCCGCCATGGCGACCAGGCTCAGCTTGTAAAGGCTCACCGGCAGCTGCTGCGGGGCAATCAGCCAGATGACCACGGCCAGCAGCACAGCCGCTGCCAGCCAGTCAGACATGCGCGGGGCGCGCTGCAGGAATTGGAGGAGTTGAGGTCGGTTCATGCGCGGCACTTTGCCGTGCGCGCGCGTGAAGTTCTAAAGGGAGAGCTTCAGAGGTTGGCTGATTTCTTGCCCAGGCCGATTTTCCTCGCCTCTCTAGGGCTCAGCGCAACAATCCTGCAGTCACATCGAAGTGATGCACATGGCAATTCTGGGAACTCATGAATGGCCTGCTTGAAGTGCAGGCAGGCATCGGTTTTCCAGCCGCACTCTGCGACAGGCCCGTCTAGTTCAGGGCGATGAAGCCTCCAGTGGGTTAGATACCCATGTTCGGCAAGGCCGATGAGTTCCTTCACCCGCCATTGGTTGTAAGCAACCGCACTCACTCTACAGGTGAGCATTTTGGCCATTTTTTTCCTGCAGCGGTGCAATGACATTTCTCGTTTTGCACTCAATGTCTCAGTCATCAACGGACCCCACACGCTCTGGTCCGCTTTCAAAAGGGCCTGGACAAATTCCTCCTTCTTCCTTGCCCCTCTCGCAAGGCCATGCAGTGAGCAGAGTGTTTTGAGTTCAGCCACCGTACAGAAACTCAGCACCTCATCAACAGGCATAGAACTAAACGCCGCGCAGATTTGAATGATGGTTTCACCCATTTCGTGGCTCGCATACCGAGGCCAGTCCCAGGCTTGTCCAGCCAGCGCTTGCATGATGATCTTTGCCTGCTCTGCGGGATTTCCATTGAGTCCAAGAATCTCTTCGCGTACCTTCATGAGTGGCGCCAGGTCAATGGCTTCACCTGTGATCTCTTTCACCACCAGATCGAATGAAGATCTGTACGCATCATCGAATTGGAAAGCATCGGATTTCCAGCCATCTGGCATCGCAATCGATGCGGCTGACGAAAGCGATGTGCCTGGGCTGCTATCAGAGTCGGGTAGCCAGCCATGAACCTTCTGCTCGCCCTGATAAGCCTTGGATTTACGGACGATTCTCAGCAACACGAAGCCCGATAGGGCAGCGACAGCAATCCATAGCAGGGTGGCCATATCGGTCACAAAAGCTCCTGATGGATTTGTTTGATTGAGTACTTGCCCTTGACCAGCCGATGCGCATGCACCGCCAGCGCATGCGGTCGCATCACCCGGTGCTCCAGCCACATCAGCATCAGCACCAGCAGCACGCCCAGGCCCACCACCGTGCCCACGCGGTGCATGTCCATGGGGGTCTGGTGGTGCCACACCATGTGCGCCAGCGCCCAGGCAAAGTAGCCCACGCCCACCATGGTCAACAGCACTGCCACACAGCGCAGCCAGCTGTGTGCATAGCTCAACCGGCTCTTGGCCGGGCTCCACCGCAAATAGCCACGCTGCACACAGCGCAGCAAGTCTTCGCTGGCCATGTTGCCGTGGTCCAGCAGCCAGGCCGCCTGCGGCCATGAGGCGGCGGGCAAGGTGGCCTGCAACATCTGCCGGCGCTCCTGCGCTGGCGTCACCTGAAACAGGTGAATGTCGCCCACGCTCAGCGCAATGCTGAGCTGACTGTTTTGCACCGAGCTGATGTTGAGTTTTTGTTCGCTGACCGGTTGCACATCGTCTCCCTGTTGCACGTTCTTCTGCTATTTGCCCTTCGATCTCCCCTTGGCAGAGGAGAACCCAAAAATGCTCTTGCTGACCACGGCCGTCACGGCCTCTGCGCCTGCAGTGGGCTGAGCCTGCCCACGGGTCATCACCTGGCGCAGCAGCGCGGTCTGCTCGTCCAGGCTCATCTTTCGGTATTCGTCCAGCAGCAGTTGTTCTGGCGCAGTGAGCAAAAGCGACTGGTTAGTCGCTTTCTCAGCGCTCATCAGCTGCATGAAGATGGCCTCTTGGGTCTTGGCCATCTGCTCGGGTGTGCCACCGAGCTTCTTGGCCATCTCTGCGGCAGTGCGCACGCTGGCCAGGCGTGCATGCGCTTCTGAGCGCACGCCAGTCACCACATACAGCACGTCGCCACCGGCCGCCGCTACGGCATTGAGGTAGTCCGCATCGGGCACTCGCTCGCCCGACTCGTAGTTGCGCTGAGAGCGCGCAGATATCCCACACCGTTCGGCTAACGCCTGCTGGCTGAGACCCAGCGCCTCGCGCTGGCTCTTCAATCGATCCGCAATTTGAGGCAATTTATTTCCTCAAAGTGATTGCAAAGCGGAACAAACATGCCGCATAATCAACTCAACAACTAGTTCAAACAATTTTCAACACAGGAGTCACTGCAATGACCCCCGAGGAATTCAAGAAAAATCTCCGTCACAAAGGGATCACCATTTCTCAATGGGCCCGAGACAACGGCTTCCCACCCCAGCGCGTATCACGCGTGCTGAACGGCTTTGACAAGGGCCACTATGGCAAGGCCCATGAGATCGCGGTCAAGCTCGGCCTCAAGAGTGCTGCCGCCGAGGGTTGAAGTGCTCTCTCAATGTAACAAATCCCGCCCGGCCTGTCGCCTAGCCGACAAGGCTGGCGCCGTCTCGCGGTGGGCCTGCGCCAGCGCAGCGGCCAGCTCGCCCAGTGTGCGGTCGGCCGTGCGCAGCGCAGCCCGCCCCGGCGCCTGGCTGAACTGCTCGCGCCAGGCCGCCACCAGGGTTGGCGTGTCCACCACGCCTGCGGCCTGCAGCAGCTGCGCCAGCACCAGCACCGCACGGGCCACGCCCTCGGTGCGCCCGGCCAGCTCGTCAAAGTCGTCCATGTCCATCCCCTGTGGTGTTGACCTGGCTGAATTCTTTGCCAGCGCCGCTGGCCGCACCAGCCCCACGCCCGCCATTTGTTTGGAGCCCGGGGGCGCCGCATGACTCCAAAGCCACGCGCCCATTGGAAACGCCTGCGCCCCAGCAGCCTGCGCCAGGCGCTGGAGCTGTGCAAAGACCACGCCCTGGCCGTGCGCCACCTGTCGGTGGAGCGCATTGCCGAGCGCATGGGCCTGCCCGACCACTGGGCTCTGTACAAGTGGCTTCAAAGCGGCCGTATGCCCGCCTGCCTGGTGCGCGCTTACGAAGAGGTGTGTGGCATCGACTACGTCACCCAGTGGCTGGCCGCCAGCGCCAACAAGCTGCTGGTGGACATGCCCACCGGCCGCCGCCCCGGCAGCGAAGACATGGTGGGCCTCAACAGCGGCTTTGCCCAGGCCCTGCAGCTGCTGACCGACTTCTACGCCAACCCTGCCGGCAATGCCACCCAGGCCGTCATCGACGCGCTGTCCCAGCACATCGAGCAAGTGGCCTACCACCGCGCCAACGTGGCCGGCTTCGACCAGCCCGAACTGGAGTTTTGAAAGATGAACACACACACAGATTCCAAGCCCCCCAAGCTGGCCGAAAACCTGCGCAAGGTCTGCGAGCTGCTGCGCCTGCTGGCTGGCCATGAGGTGCTGGGCCTGGCGCCAGGCGAGATCGCCCGTGCCCTGCAGGTGTCGCCCAGCTGGGTCAGCGTGAACCTGCCCGCCCTGGAGGCCGAGACCGGCTTTGTGGAGCGCATGGCAGAGGCCAACCGCTGGCGCCTGGGCGTGCCCCTGGTCCGCATTGCCACCACCGTGCAAACCAACCTCAACGCCGAGCGCCAGCGCCTGGAACAAACCGCCGCCCGCTACAGCGTGCCCGTGTAACCCAACCCCACCCACACCACCATGACCGCAGGACGCAAACCCACCCCTCCCGTTGCCAGCAAGGCCACGCCCATCAACGAAGCCCTGGTCCGCGCCGACTTCAACACCGTGGCCACCCTGGGCGCCCAAGAGCAAGCACACCTGAACGCACTGGCACAACAGCTGCGCTACGAGGGGTCGCTGTTGCCAGATGCGCTGGAAAACGGAGCGCGCGAGGCCTGCCGGCGCATCAGCATGGCCTTGTTTGAGCTGGGCGGATACCTGCTGCTGCTGCGGGAGACCTGTGAGCACGGCAATTTTGTCCAGCGCCTGGCGCGTCTGGGCCTGGAGCCACGCGTTGCACAGCAGTACATGCAGGTGACCCGCCGGTTCTCAAATGCGAATTCGAATTCGCATTTGGAGGCGCTGGGCAAGACCAAGCTGCTGGAAATGCTCGTCCTGGACAACGAGGAAATTGACGAGCTGGTGCTGACGGGCCAGACGGGTGAGCTGAGCCTGGACGACGTGGCCACCATGTCTGTCAAGGAGTTGCGCAGCGCGCTGCGCGAATCCCGCCAAGAAAAATCCGCCGTCGAGCAAGTGCTGGCCGACAAAAACAAGCGCATCGACCAGCTCAAGGCCGCGCAAAAACGCATCCAGGCCGCGCCGCCCGACCAGGTGCTGGCCGACCTGCAAAAAGAGGCCACCAGCCACATGCACGACGCCAGCGGCCTGCTGCGCGGCACCATGCGCCAGGCCCTCATTGCGCTCAACAACGCCACCACCGAGCGCGGCAGCGCAGACATGCAGGTCTTCATGGCCGGCCTGGTGGGCCAGCTGGTGGCCGACCTGGCCGCCCTGCGCGAAGAGTTCAGCCTGCCCGACGTCAGCAACGCGGCCGAGCTGCAGAGCCTTGCCGAGTCGGCCCAGTGGTTCGGCCCCGCCAAGTGAAGCCGCGCCGCCCACTCCCCGCCGCCGCAGACGCAGACATGCCCCTCAACCCCGTGCTCATTGCCCGCCTGAGCCAGGTGGCCCAGGCCGCGGCAGAGGCCCCGCACGGCGGCCGGCAAGCCATCTACCAGCAGGCCATGCAAGAGCTGCAGATCAAGAGCCCGGCCACGCTGCACCGCTACCTGCGCCAGGTGGCCCTGCGGCCCGAGCGCAAACAGCGCTCAGACGCCGGCAGCTTCGCCCTCGACCGCCAAGAGGCCCTGATCATCAGCGCCGCCCTCATGGCCAGCCACCGCAAAACGACTAAGCGCCTGCTCAGCATCGGCCAGGCGGTGGAGGTGCTGCGCGCCAACGGCGAAGTGCGTGCCGAGCGCACAGACCCCGCCACCGGCGAGCTGGTGCCCTTGAGCGACAGCGCCATCGCCAGCGCCCTGCGCGCCTACGGCCTGCACCCCGACCAGCTCAACCGCCCGGCCCCGGCCGTGGAGCTGCAGAGCCTGCACCCCAACCACGTGTGGCAGATCGACGCCTCGCTCTGCGTGCTGTACTACCTGCACACCACCAACCCTGCCCAGGCCGGCCTGCAGGTGATGGACCGCGAGCGCTTCTACAAAAACAAGCCCGCCCAGCTCAAGCGGGTCGAGGCCGACCGCGTGTGGTCATACGAGGTCACAGACCACAACTCCGGCGCCATTGCCGTGCACTACGTCATGGGCGCAGAGAGCAGCGCCAACCTCATCGAGAGCTTCATCCACGCCATCTGCCAGCGCGAAGGCGACCCCTTTCACGGCGTGCCCCGCATCCTCATGATGGACCAGGGCTCGGCCAACACCAGCGGGGTGTTCAGCAACCTGGCGCGGCGCCTGCAGGTCAAGGTCATTGCCCACGCCCCGGGCAACGCCCGTGCCACTGGTCAGGTAGAAAAAGCGCGCGACCTCATCGAGCGCGGGTTCGAGTCCAGCCTGCGCTTTCGGCCCGTCTCCAGCCTGGCCGAACTCAACGCCCAGGCCCAGCGCTGGGTGCGCTGGTTCAACGCCGCGCGGGTGCACAGCCGCCACGGCAAGTCCCGCTATGAGCAGTGGCTCACCATCAGCGCCGAGCAGCTGCGCGTGGCCCCGCCGCCCGAGGTGTGCCGCGCCCTGGTGTCCGAGGTGCCCGAGCGCCGCACAGTCAGCCCCACGCTCGGCGTGAGCTACGGCGGCACCGAGTACGACGTGCGCAGCGTGCCCGGCGTCATGGTGGGCGAGAAGCTGCTCATTGCCAGCAACCCCTACCAGGCAGACGCGGCCGTGGTCGTGCTGACCGACAGCGACGGCAACGAGCTGCTGCACACCGTGCCGGCCGTGCAGCGCAATGACTCGGGCTTCCGGGTGGACGCCAACGTCATCGGCGAAGACTACGCCCGCGCGCCCAGCACCCTGGCCGATCAGCACCGCGCCGAGGTCGATCGCATCACCTACGGCGCGGCCAGCAACGAAGAGGCGGCCGCTGCGCGGCGCGCCCAGGCCCTGCCGTTTGGTGGCCGGCTGGACCCCTTCAAGGTCATCGAGCAGGCGCCCGAGCGCACCTTCCTGCCGCGCCGCGGCACCGAGCTGCAGCCGGCCGTCACCACCAGCCTCACGGCCTTGCCACCACGCGTGCTGAGCCTGTTCGAGGCCGCCAGCGAGCTGGCCCGCCTGGGCACCCGCATGGACCGCGCCAAAAACGAGCAGCTGCGCGCCTGGTACCCCCAGGGCGTGCCCGAGGCCGAGCTGGCCGCTCTGGCAGACCGCCTCACCGTGCGCGCCGGCCTGCGCGTGGTGGCCGGTGGGGGCGCGTCATGAGCCAGGCCGCCCCCTGTAAAGAAGTTGGCCCCGGCAGGTTCGCACCCTGCCGAGGCCGATCCACCCCCGCAACTTGAACCAGCAACAGAAGAGGACATGACCATGCTACTGCAAAACGCCGCGCTCACCCTGGAGGCGCGCCAGCACTTCAACCTGCCACGCAACCCCTTTGTGGACGACGTGGCCACCTGCGACGACGTCTTCCAGACGCACAGCATCCGCTACGTGCGCGCCTCGCTGCTCGACTGCGCCCGCCACCATGGCTTCCTGGCGGTGGTGGGTGAGAGCGGTGCCGGCAAGTCCACCCTGGCCGAAGACCTGGAGGAGCGCATCCGCGCCGAGCGCGAAGACATCGTGGTCATTCGCCCCTACGTGCTGGCCATGGAGGCCAGCGACCAAAAGGGCAAAACCCTCAAGAGCCACCACATGGCCGAGGCCATTGCCACCGCGCTGGACGCCAACCTCAAGATCAAGTCCAGCCCCGAGGCGCGGTTTCGGCAGGTGCACGAGCTGCTGCGCGCCAGCAGCCGCAGCGGCCGCCACCACCTGCTGCTCATCGAAGAGGCCCACTGCCTGCCGCTGGCCACGCTCAAGCACCTCAAGCGCTTCACCGAGCTGAAAGACGGCCTGCGCCGGCTGATCGGTGTGGCCCTGGTGGGCCAGCCCGAGCTGCGCGAGCGCCTGCACAGCCAAAACGCCGAGGTGCGTGAGGTGGCCCAGCGCTGCGAGGTGGTCGAGCTGCAGCCGCTGGACGCCGACCTGGAGGCCTACATCCAGCACAAGTTTGCCCGCTTCAACCTCAAGCTGGACGACGTGCTCGCCCCCGACGCGGCCGACGCCATCCGCGCGCGCCTGGTGTACCTGCCGCGCGGCGGCAAGCCCAGCGACGTGCGCAGCCAGTGCTACCCGCTGGCCGTGAACAACCTGCTGGCCCGCGCCATGAACGCCGCCGCCGCGGCCGCCTACCCGGTGGTGGACGCCGCCGTGGTGGCCAAGTGCTGAGCAGGGGGCACAACATGCACGCCTACGTCATCACCATCGTCATGCACGACGGCTCTGCCGGACGCTGCCGGGGCCTGTTTGGCACCGAATGGGACGCCATCGACGCCATGCTGGCCGCGTTTCACGACGCGCGCCGCATCAGCGCCCGCCGGGAGGTGCGCCCATGCTGAAGCTGCACCGCGCCCGCCGCGCAGAAAGCTACTACCTGGCCCCTGGCGTCATCCAGGGCGCTGGCCGGCGCCGCCGCCGATGGCTTACACCCGCCCGCGCCGTGGCCCTGGCCCTGTGGGTGCTCTGGCCCGTGGCCGTGCTCAGTGCGGTGACTGCCATGGCGCTGGTGGTCAAGCTGCTGCTCGCCCGGGGGTGGGCATGACCGGCAGCGCCTCACCCACCACCCTGGGGTGCCCGCGCTGTGGCGCAGAGGTCACCCCGGCAGACATCTTCGGCACCGAAGAGTCTCAGCGCGCCTTTGTTCGCCTGGCCGAGGTGTCGGTGCCCCTGGGGGCCCGTGTCACCAGCTACGTGGGCCTGTTTGCCCCGCCGCGCACCCGCCTGACCATTGCCAAGCAGGCCAAGCACATCCTGGCGCTGCTGCCCGACCTGGAGCGCCGAGCCATCACCCACGCCGGGCGTGACTGGCCCGCCCCGCTGGACGTGTGGGCCGCCGCCATCGACCACATGCTGTTCCTGCGCGACCAGGGCCGCCTGGAGCTGCCCATGGCCAGCCACGCCTACCTCTACAAGGTCATGGCCGGCATGGCCAACAAGCACGAGGCCCGCCAGGAGGCCGAGCGCGAGACCGAGCGCGCCCAGCGCCGCACCACCCAGCACACCGTGCAGGTGAACGGCCAGACCCTGTCCATCGGCGACGCGCTGCAGCAGGTGCATGGCGGGCGCGACCCGGCCCTGGTGCAGATCGAGCGCCACCAGAAAAACGCCGCCCCCATGCCCGCTGCCGTGCGTGAGCAGCTGGCCAGCCTGCGCCGCCCACCCACCACCAAGGAGTGAAAGCCATGCATCAAGACACCTACAACACACCGCTGGAGCACAACCGCAACCAAGAGCTGGTGGATCACATCACCGCCCACGAGCCCGTGAAGTTCGCCGCCCTGGCCGACCTGTTTTGCGCCAAGCCGCTCACGACCACCGGCATCAAGCGCCTGCGCGCCCGGCTCAGCTACCTGGTGGACGTGGGGCGCATCACTGTCAGCGGTGAGACCCATCAGCGCGCCTGGTCGGGGCCAGACCACGCGGTGGCGCCACCCAGCACCAAACGGGCGATGGCCCTGCACCCGGCCAGCAAGCCTCACCTGGGCCAGGTGGTGCCGCCCGCGCAATACGACGTCATGCGCGCCCCTCCCTGGCGCCCAGGGCCCAGCCCCGTCATGCGCCCCGGCGCCATGGACCACCTGGCCGCGCGCAGCGTGGGCGTGAGGTGCTGAGCATGGCTGGCACCCTCCCTCTCCCCGAGGCATCGGCCGAATCCGCCGTGGTGGAAAAAACCGCACATGCCCTGATCGACCTGGCCGCACGCGCCACTGGCAACCACCGCCAGATGCTCATGTCGCTCATGACCGCGTTCCAAGCGGTGGCCCGAGTCCATGGCTGTTGCGCAGGTATGGCTGCAGCCATGGCCGCAGACACCGCGATCACGCTGCACCAGCTGGCCCAAGACAACAACAACCCGCCCAACCCGGGCGCCCACCTGCACTAGGAGTCCACCATGGCCACCACCAAAAAATCCAAGAGCAAGGCCCTGGCCTACGTCTCTCAAAGCCGCGCCGACGCGCAGGCCGACATCAAGAAGCTGGGCGACCTCAAGCGCCAGGCCCTGCGCGTCAAGGCCGACCTGGACGACGCCATTGCCAAGCTCACCAAGGCCGCAGCCCCCCGGATGGAAGAGCTGGGCGCACGCATCGCGCTGCTGGAGGAAGGCATCCAGGCCTGGTGCGAGGCCAACCGCACCGAGCTGTGCGGCAAGGGCAAGTCGGCCAACCTCATCACCGGCGAGGTGGCCTGGCGCCAGCGCCCGCCGAGCATCAGCATCCGTGGCGCTGACGCCGTGCTGGAGTGCCTGCGCAGCAGCGGGCTGGCGCGCTTCATCCGCAGCAAGGACGAGGTCAACAAAGACGCCATGCTCAACGAGCCCGACGCCGCCCGCGCCATTCCAGGCGTGACCATCGTCACCGGCGTGGAAGACTTCACCATCACCCCGTTCGAGGTGGACATGGAGTCCCGAGCATGACGGTCCAGCCAACCGCATGCCACATCAAGCTCGGCGTGGTGAGCGTATGCCCCAGCAAGGACGTGGCCTGCCAAGAGCTGAGCCATGACATGCGGTGCGCAGACTGCCCATGAGCTACCGCATTGCCATTTCCAACACCGTCCACGTGCCCGTCAAGCTGAGCTTCGACACGCCCGATGGCACTCGCCAGTTCAAGTTCAAGCTGCTTTGCAACCGGGTGCCTCAGGAGCGCATTGACAGCTTCCAGGGCTCCAGCGAAGAAAAGTGCAGCGACTTCCTCAAGGAGGTCACCACTGGCTGGGCAGATCAGCGCTTCATCACCGACGAGCAGGGCGAGCCCGCCGAGTTCAACCCGGACTCCTTCGCGGCCATGCTCAGTGCCACCGGCGTGCCGCTCAAGCTGTACGGCGCCTATATCGACGCGGTGGTCCCAAAAAAAACCTGAGGGCCCTCGCGCGTTTTGAGGCCCTCGGGCTGATCACGAGCAGTGCCCCGGCCGAGCCCGAGCCTGACGAACATGCACCGGACCCCCTGGGCATTGATGCCGACCGCGTGCAGTCGTCAGAGCCGGACGAGGCCGCGCATGCCGACATCTTCCACCTGGCACCCGAGAACTGCGAGCACTACCAGCTGTTTCTGGACGCCTGTTCGCTGTGGCGCCGTGACGCGGGCGATCTGCCGGCGTGGGACTACCCCGGCCTGGAGACCTTCCTGCGCCGCCGCCACCTGCGCGGGCGCCGGTTTGAAGCCGCCTGGGACGCCATGCTGGCCATGGAAATGGGGTTTCGATCCGGTGCCCGCCAGCGCCGCGATGAACAGAAACACAAAGAGCGCACACCCTGACCGACCCTCTGACTGAGCGCCACTGAACCACCCGCTGCCGCACCGCCATGACCCAGTACAAGATTGCGATCAAAGTGGAGCTGGACAGCAGCGCCACCGCCAGCGGCTTTGCGGCCACCACGGCCGGCATGGACCGCCTGGCCGGCGCCGCCCGCAAGGCCAGCGAAGACATGGCCCGCAACTACGGCCGTGCCAGCGACGCGCTCGACCAGGTGGGCAACCGGGCCAACGCCCTGGGCACCCAGCTGACGGCTGCGGGTACCAAGGCCACCATGGTCTTTTCCGAGGTGGGTGCCAGCGCCACCAACGCGGGTGCCCAGGTGGCCACCGCCACCAAGGCCATGGACACGGGCGTGCAAAGGGTGGGCCTCTCGGCCAAGCAGACGGCCGCGGCCCTGCGTGGTCTGCCGGCGCAGATGACCGACATTTTCACGAGCCTGGGGTCTGGGCAAAACCCGCTCACCGTTCTGCTGCAGCAAGGCGGGCAGCTCAAGGACATGTTTGGCGGGGTCGGCAACGCGGCCCGTGCCATTGGCGGCTACCTGGTGGGCCTGATCTCTCCGCTGACCGTGGTGCTGGGGGTGGTGGGACTGGTGGCCGCCGGCTTCCTGGCGGGCCAGCAGCAGAGCAAGGAATTCAACAACGCGATCATCTTGTCGGGCAATGCGGCCGGCAAGACCATGGCCCAGTACGACAGCCTGAGCAGCTCGGTGGCTGGCCTGGCCAAGGTGAGCAAGGGCGCGGCCATGGAAGCCCTGGCGCAGATCGCCACGCGGGCCGACGTGGGCGGCGATGCCCTGGGCCGCATGACCGCCCTGGCCGTGCAGCTGGAGAAGGTGGGCGGCCCGGCCGTGGGCAAGACCGCCGAGGCCTTTGCCCAGCTGGCCGAAAAGCCCACTGCTGCCAGCGAGAAGCTCAACCAGGCCTACAACCACTTGCAGCCGGCCGTGTACCGCCGCATCAAGGCGCTGGAAGACGAGGGCCGCCAGACCGAGGCCGCCGCCCTGGCGCAAGAGGCCTTTGCCAACGCCCTGGCCACGCGCATCCCGCAGATGGAGGCCAATGTGGGCCTGCTGGAGCGGGCCTGGAACGGCGTGAAGGGCGCGATCACTGGCGCGTGGGATGCGCTGGCCAGCATTGGACGTGAAGACACCTTGACGCAGCAGCGCAGTGCCCTTGAAAGCAACATCGCCATGTACGAGCGCATGGCAGAAATGTTCAAAGGCTCAGTGCTGGGCAATGCAGCCCAGAGCAAGGTCGATGCACTCAAACAGGGTCTTGCCTACTTGGGTGAAACAGACCGCATGGAGAAGCGCTCTGCGGAGGCGGCTGCCAAGGCTGCCGAAGAGACGAAGGCCAGTGCCGAGTGGAGCAGGCTGGTCACGGCCAACCTGAGCCAGCAAGAAAAACTGCAGCGTGAAATTGCCACCATTCGCCAGACGGGCGGGCGCGCTGGCATGGATGCGGCCGCCATCGAGAAAGAGGTGCAGGCCGCGCGCATGCGCTACTTCAACGGCGACGCGAGCAACGCGCAGATCGAGGCCATCAAGCAGGGCCTGAGCCAGCGCGAGAAGCTGACCAAGGACGCCATCGACACCGTCAACAGCCTGTACAAGCAGCAGGCCATCGACCAGGTCGAGCAGATCAACCGCGTGGCCGATGCCGAGCGTGGCCAGATCCAGGCCAGCATGGCGGCGCTGCAGCAAGAGATTGCAATTGCGTCCAAGAAAAAGGACAGCCTGAAAGAGGTGGCCGCACTCAAGGGCGAGCTGGCCCAGAAGGGACTGGAGCTGACGCTGCGCGACGAAAAGCGCTCGCGTGACCTGCAAGAGGTGGACGCAGCCCAGGCCAAGCGCCTGCGCGACAAGGCTGCCGACTGGGCCCTGGAGAGCGACGCCTCGCAGCGGGCGCTGGACCAAGAGCTGCAATTCTTTGGCCAGTCGGCCGAGGCCCGCACCGTGGCCCTGGCCGGCATGAAGCTGCTGGCCGACGCCGAAAAAACCATTGCCGACGCCAAGCGGGCGAACCAGCCACTGGGCGACAAAGAGGCCGCGCAGCTGCGCGCCACCGCTGAGGCCCGAGCCTTGAACGTGACCGCCATTGCCGCCGAGCGCCAGGCGCTGGCTGGTGCCGAGCAGCTGCGCCTGGACAACAAGCGCTTTGCGGCCGAGTCCATCCTGGACGGCGAGGCCCGCGCACGGGCGCTGGTGGAGATCGACGCCCAGGCCTGGCGCGACCGAATCGCCCTGGCCGGCGAGGGGACCGATGCGCAGAAGAAGCTGGCCGCCGAGTACGAGGTCTGGTACCGCAACCAGGCCAGCCGGCCCGCGCTGGACAAAGCCCGCGCGTTTGTTGACGGCATGGAGAGCAACTTCAAGGCCGGATTCACGCGCCTGCTGGAGGGCGGCAAGGACAAGTGGTCGGCCTTCACCACGAGCCTGAAAAACGCCTTCAAGACCGAGGTGGCGGACCAGATTTACAAGTTCCTGGCCAAGCCGTTTGTGGTGAAGCTGGCCGCCAGCCTGTTCGGCCTGGACAGCACCACTGCAGCCGGTGGCGGCGGCCTGCTGGGCACGCTGGGCTCAGCCGGCAACCTGGCCAACCTGGGCTCCAGCCTCATGGGTGGCATCCAGTCCGGCTTTGCCGGGGTGACGGGTGCCATTGCCAACGTGCTGGGTGGCGCCACGGCATCCAACGCGGCCATGGCGGCCACCCTCACGGGCGACATTGCCTCGGCCCAGGCTGCGGCCGTGGCGGCCGCAGAGGCTGCGGCCGCAGCCAGCGCAGCGGCCACCTCGGCGGCCTCGCTGGGCTCGACCGTGGCCACGGCCGCCCCGTGGGTGGCCGGTGCCCTGGTGGCCTACCAGGTGGCCGACAAGCTCTTTGGCAGCAAGGGTGGCCCCAAGACCGAGAGCGGCTACGGCCCGGGCGTGGACCTGCGCGGCGACCCGGCCTCGGCCAAGGCGATCAGTGAGCAGATTCAGGGCGCCTACAGCCAGCTTGCCAAGACCCTGGGCCTGGCCGTGAAAGACCTGGAGGTGGGCGTGGCCTCGGCCATTGACACCGCAGGCGACTCGCTGACCCAGCTGCAGGTGGTGGCTGTGCAGGGTGGCCAGGAAATCTACAACCGCTATGCCCGCCTGGGCGGCACCCCGGGCGCTCAAGAAAACGTGGGCCGCAGCGCCGAGGCCTATGCCGCGGCCGTGGCCGAGGAGACCGCGCGCGTGATGGCCGCGGCCCTGCAAAAGACCGACCTGCCGCAGAAGTTCAAGGACTACCTGGAGCAGGCCACCGACATCACCAGCGCGGTGCAGACCATCACCACCGTGGCCCAGCTCGACAAAGCCTTTGCCTCGCTGGGCGGCAACCTGGCCCAGCTGGCCGGTGTGTCGGTGGACGCGCAGGTGAAGTTTGTGCAGATGTTCGGCGGCGTGGAAAACCTGAGCCAGGGCCTGAGCGCGTTCTTCGACGGCTTTCTGAGCGAGGCCGAGCGCACCCAGGCCAAGGCCGCCAGCGTGCAGCGCGCCCTGGTGGAGATGAGCAACAGCGGCGCCTTTACCGACACGCTGACGCAGCTGCAGGCACTGGCCGACGCACCCACCGAGGAGAACTTCAAGCGCCTGGTGCAGGCCCAAGACCTGACGACCGAGAGCGGCCGGCGCACCTACGCGCAGCTGATCGGCCTGGCCGGCGCCTTCAAGGATGCGTCCTCCGGCATGGCCAGCTACCGCGCGGCGGTGGACCAGCTCAAGGCTGAGCGCAGCACCCTGTTTGTGGACTACCTGCGCTCGCTGGGCGATGAGCTGGGCGCTGTGGCCGAGGAGACGCGCCTGGCCACCCAGGGCTTTGATGCCGTGCAGCTGGGCCTGTACAGCATGAACGAGGAGCTGCGCCGCACCATCGCCATCAACGGTCAGCGCAGCCAGCTCAGCAGCAGCCTGGCCTCCGCGGCGAACGTGAAGGGCTACGGCCGCGACCGTGAGCTGGCCGCCCTGGTGGACCCAAGCAGCCGTGCGCTGCAGCAGTGGATTTACCGGATCGAGGACGCCCAGGACGCCATCAGCGCTGCGGCCGATGTGAACCGTGACGCGGCTGACGCGGCCAGGGACATGCAGTCGGCCCTGCAGCAGCAGCGTGACACGGCCAAGACCACCGTGAGTGAGCTGGAGCAGCAAGTCAACCAGCTCAGGCAGGCCAGCAAGGGCGCAAGCAACCTGCTCAACGACATTGCCGTGTCGCTGGGGGCCACCGATGGCCGTGCGGCCGGCCTGCGCGCCACGCTCGCCTCGGGCGCCGACATCGATGAGCGGCTGAGCGCCGCGCGCGAGCTGTACGACATCATCAAGCAGGGCGACCAGGCCAGCCTGGCGGCCCAGCAAAAGCAGCTGGAGGCCGCCAAGGGCCTGGTGGCCTATGGCCGGCAGCTGCAGGACTACGTGGCTGGCCTGAAGACCAGCGACCTCTCGCCCCTCAAGCCCGAGCAGCAGCTGGCCGAAGCACGCGACGCCTTCCAGGCGCTGGTGCAGCAGGCCCAGGCTGGTGATGCCGACGCGCGCAGCAAGCTACAAGGCGCCAGCGACACCTACCTCAAGCTGGCCCAGGCGTTTGACCCGGAGGGCTATGCCACCACGGTGTTTGCCAACGTGAGCAGCACGCTGGACCAGCTGGGCGCGGCCGCACAGACCAGCGGGCAAGCCCAGGTGGACCTGCTGAGCGACCTGGTGGACGCCAGTGGCAGCAACAACAAGCTGAGCGCCGACCAGGTCGCGCAGCTGGCCGACCTGCAGCGCACTGTGGAGCGCCTGTACGGCGAGGCCGCCAGTGGTGCCGCCACCTCGGGCGCGCAGCTGGCTGTGGCCAATGCCAGCCTGGCCTCCATCGAGAGTCAGCTGGCAGCCTCAGAGTCAGCCGTGCAGGCCCTGGAGCAGGCCACCAAGGAGTCTGTCAAGGCCGCCGAGAACCGGCTGGCCCAGGTGCAGACGGAGGCTGCCCAATACCTGGCCAGCGTGCAGCTGCAGGTGCTGGCCACCGACCCCGTGCCCGGCCTGCTGGCCGGCCTGCCGGGCGGCATTGCCAACGCGCTGGCCCCGCTCATCAACGGCACGGCCAACGTGGGCAGCAGCGCGGGCGGCTTTGACGCCGGCCGGGCCCAGACCATCCGCGCCTACGCCGCCACGCTCAGCAACGACGAGGCCGGCGCCATGGCCATGTACCGGGCGGCCGTGAACAACGGCGTCAGCTCGGCCGAGTTGGAGGCTGCGCTCAACCTGCCGGCCGGTGGCGCCAATGAGTGGGCCAAGGCCCGAGGCCTGCCCGCCTTTGCGCTGGGCGGCATTGCTGGCCCAGGGGACGCCCTGGTGGGCGAGAACGGCCCCGAGGTCGTGCGCTTCCTGCAGCCGGCCGAGGTGTACCGCACCGGCACCGGGCCGAGCGCCCCGGTGGACCTGCAGCCCCTGCTGGCCGAGATGGCCTCGCTGCGCGCTGAGGTGCGCAGGCTGCGCGAGCAAAACAACCGGGGCCACGAGGTCAATGCCGTGGCCACCCAGGCCACCGGCCAGGCCATGGCCCAGGCCCTGGAGCGGGGCGCTGCCAAGGGCACGCGCGCCGGCCTGGCAGCGGCCGTGGGGGTGCCCACGTGACCGACGCGCTATTCCTCGCCTGGCTGCGCCAGCCCAGCAGCATCCGCTGCGTGCTGGTGGAGGCCGTGGCGTCCATCGCCGGGGTGGAGACCACGCTCTACCTCAGCAGCCTGCCCTACGTCACCGGCGGTGCCGACACCCCCGCACACACGGCCTACCTGCCATGCATCAGCGACGGCGTGGCCTTTGGGGGCAGCCTGAGCCTGGACGGCACGGCCAGCATGAGCGTGGGCGACATCGCCATCGGCAATGACAGTGGCGAGCGTGACGCCTGGCTGACCTACGTGTGGGCCAACCGCCAGGTGCGGGCCTGGGTGGGCGACCCGCGCTGGCCGCGCGCAGACTTCCGCCTGGTGTTCGACGGCCTGGTGGCCGACCTGAGCAGCAGCGACCGCACCACGCTCACCCTGGTGCTGGTGGACAAGCTCAAGCGGCTGGACCGGCCCATCAGCGAGACGCTGCTGGGCGGCAGCAGCGTCAACAAGGACAAGCTCATCCCGCTGACCTTCGGCGAGGTCTTCAACGTGGAGCCACTGCTCACCAACGCCGCCACGCTCGAATACCAGGTGCACGGCGGCGCGGTGGAAGACATCATCGAGGTGCGGGACAACGGCGCGCCGCGCACCATCACCAAGGCCCTGAGTACCGGCAAATTCACGCTGAACGCGGCCCGCGTGGGCCAGATCACCGCCAGCGTGCAGGGCGACAAGCCCGGCACCTACAGCGACACCATTGCGGCCCTGGTGCAGCGCCTGGCCACGGCCTATGGCCCGGCCAACACGCGCCTGAGTGCTGGCGACCTCGACTCGGCCCAGCTCACCGCCTTTGCCGGCGCCTGCCCGCAGCGCGTGGGCCTGGCCGTGACCGAGCGCACCAACGTGCTGGTGGCCTGCCAGCAGCTCGCCGCCAGCGTGGGCGCCCAGGTCGTCATGACCAGCACCGGTCTGCTGCGCCTCGTGCGCCTGGCCTTGCCGGCCACTGGCACACCCACCGCCATTGGCGAGAGCGACTTCGAGCTGGGCAGCCTGCGCATCAGCCAGCGCGTGAGCGTGCGCGCGGCCGTCAAGCTGGCCTACTGCCGCAACTGGACGGTACAGGCCAGCGGCCTGGCCACGGGCCTGCCCGATGCCGCGCTGGAGAACTTCGGTGCCGAGTGGTTCTACACCACAGCCAGTGACGCCGCTGTGGCCAGCGCCTACCGCCTGGACACCGAGCCCGTGCCCGAGGAGACGCTGCTCATCACCCAGGCCGACGCAGACGCCGAGGCCGCGCGCCGCCTGGCGCTGTGGAAGACCCCTCGCCACATCTACACCGCGCGCTGCTTCAGCCACCTGATGCTGCTGGAGCTGGGCGACGCGGTCACGCTCACCAGCAACCGCTTCGGCCTGGCAGGCGGCGTGACCGGCCTGGTGGTGAGCATCCAGCGCGACTGGATCGCCGGCCGCATTGACGTAGGAGTGCTTGCCTGATGGCCACCATCCAAAACGCCCGTGACACCCTGCTGCAGGCCATGAGCCCGCGCGTGGCCGCCGTCACCCTTGCAGCCGTGGGCCTGGTGGCCAACCTGGCAGACGCCAGCCAGGTCATCAACAACCTGCCGGACTACACGCGCGTCAGCGGCGTCACGGCCCTGGCCACCCAGGCCGCGCTGAGCTACGGCGGCACCTACCTCAACGGCTTCGGGCAGCTCGCCCCGCTGAGCAGCGTGGACCTCTCCAGCGCCTACGCCTCGGGCAACCTGCCGGGGTACACGCGCGTGACCGGGGTGACCAACCTCGCCACGCAAAGCACGCTGTCGCTGGGGGGCAGTTTTCTTACCGGGTTTGGGGCCGTGGCAGGCCAGAGCAGCCTGGCCTACGGCGGGGCGTACCTGAGCGGTTTTGGGGCGCTTGCACCCCTGAGCAGCATCGACCTGAGCACCAGCTACGCGGTGGGCAACCTGAGCGCGGGGCGCATTGCAGCGGGCACGCTGGCCGCAGGCGTGATCTACGCGGGTCAGATCACCGGCACGCAGATCACGGCCAACAGCATCACGGTGGACAGGCTCCAGAGCGGCGTGGCGTACCTGTCCAACACCAACCTGCAGTTTGCCCTCAACGGCTCGGTGCTGGCGGGCTTTGGTGCGGCAGCCGTGGGCGGCGCCAGCCTCAGCAGCAGCTACTACGCGGGCCAGTTCATCAACCTCGACGCCTCGGGCGGCTTCGGCCTGGTGGCCGCCACCACCTGCGGCAACAACGGCGGCATTGCGGGATCGTTCCTCGGCGGCTTCTCGGGCGGCGCGGGCACCCGCACCAAGGCCCTGCTGGGCCTGGGCGACACGGCTGCGATCTTCCAGCATGTGAGCGCCAGCACGCAGGTCAACCTCAGCACCTCGTCCTACGCCATCGAGATCGTGAGCGGCCAGATCCGCTACGGCGGCGTCACGATCCAGCCCCCCACCGGCAACGCCTCGCACAGCCTGCGCGGCAACGGCACCTGGGCCTGACCCATCACACCCATTTTTACTGGAGCACACCATGCCTCGTTTGACCATTCCCATCAGCCTGACCCTGCAGTTTCCTAACCAGGTGCAGCCACCCGCCTACGGTGCAGCCGCCGTGCTCAACCAGGTGACGCTGGCAGTCAACGCCACTGGCCAGGTGATGAGCCAGCCGGCACACCAGCAGACACCACTGATCGCCGAGGACATGACACCGGAGCTGCTGGTCACCCTGAATCAGCAGTTTGCGGTGCTGGGCCTGGAGGTGCGGCCGCTGGGCGGTGGCGCAGCGCCCGGCCCGGTGCCCGCCCCAGCGCCAGAGCCCAGCGCGCCAGCCCCTGCCACTGCTGCCGCCGAGTAAGCCATGCCCAACCTGCGCGTGATCCACGACAACGCCGCCGACCGCGCCACGATAGTGGCCAGCTCGACGGCGGGCGCGCTGGGGGCTGCCAACTTGCAGACGGACGTCAAGTCGCAGGTGCACCGCTCGGTGGGCACCAGTGTGAGCTACACGCTCACCTGGGGCGGCTTTGAGACCGTGGGCGGCTTTGCGCTGCCCGCCATCAACCTCACGGCCAGCGCCACGGTGCGCGGCCGGGCTTACGACGCCGCGTCCGGCGGCACCCTGCTGGCCGACACGGGGGTGGTCTACGCATGCCCAGGGCGGGTGCTCAGCCTGTGGGACTGGACCCAGCCACTCAATGCCAACGCATTTGCCTACGGGGGGGCCAGCCGCACCAGCAAGTGGTTTCCCGCGCACGTGGCTGCCAAGCGCTTGCAAATTGACGTGAGCGACCCAGGCAACCCGGCGGGGTGCATTGACTGTGCGCGGGTGGTCGCGGGTGCCTTTTGGGAGGCGACCTACAACGCCCGCTACGGCCTGGAGGACGACAGCCCAGACACCAGCAAGACCAGCCGCGCGCAGAGCGGCGACAGCGTGACCGACCGAGGCCCGCAGTACGACACCCTCAAGCTGCAGCTGCAGTACATGCCGCCGGCCGACCGGGCGCGTCTGAGGCAAATCATTCGCGCCAATGGCACGTCACGGCCCATCTTCGTGAGTGTGGTGCCTGGGTGGGACGACACCGTTCTGGAGCAAGACCTGCAGCTGTACGGCAAGCGTCAACAAGCGGGCATCACGTTTGATTTTTTTGAAGCCCACAGCACCACAATCACCATGGAGGGCTGGTAATGCCAGGTCCATTCTTTTCTGGGCAGCCCGGGCCGCTGGCCGTGCAAATGCTCAACGACCTCTACTTTCCGGTCGGCACAAGCACCACCAACCTGGCCATTGACTCGACCAGCAAGTCACTCACCACCCAGGCTGGCCTGGCCCTGGCCAGTGGCATGCCCGTCACGCTGTTTGCATCGGAGCAGAACTTCATCTACGGCAAGGTGACCAGCTACAACGCTGGCACGGGTGCCTTGACCATTCAGCCCTACAACGTGCTGGGCAGCGGCACCTACAGCGCCTGGAGCGTGCTGGCGGCAGGGCAGCCTGGCCCTCAGGGCACAAACGGTACCAACGCATTCACGCTCACCACGGCCGACTTCACCCAACCTGCGGTGGGTGGCTCGGTCAGCGCCTCGGTGCAGGGGCACACATGGCTGAGTGTGGGGCAGACGGTGTTCGTCTCGGGTGGAGGCTACTACCTGGTCAGTGCCAAGCCCAGCGGCACCACCTTGACCCTGGTCAACCAGGGCACCAATGGCAACGCGCCGGTGGGTGGCACCGTGCCCACTGGTGGCCTGGTCGGCCCAGCCGGTGTGAGCGGCACCAACGGTGTGGACTTTGGTCTGCGCTTCACGTGGGACGCTGGCACCACCGCCGCAGACCCTGGCGCCGGTCTGGTGCGGGTCAATAACGCGGCCATTGCCTCAGCCACGGCCATCTACATCAGCGAAACCGACGCCCTGGGCGGTGCAGTGGCCACGCTGCTGGCCACGCTGGATGACTCGACGCACTCCAGCGTCAGGGCCTACGTGACGCTGCGCAAGGCTGGCGACCCCTCGGTGTGGCACACCCTGCGCATCAGCGCAGGCGGTACCGACAACGGCACCTGGGACACCTTCCCGGTGGTGTATCTGAGCGGCGCCGGCAGTTTTGCTGCAGGTGACTCAGTGGTGCTGTCCTGGTCTCGCACTGGCGACACCGGCGCGCAGGGCGTGCCAGGTGGTGACACCAACCTGTACACCTACAGCGCCACCCTGACCGATGCCGACCCCGGCAACGGCGTCATTCGCTTCAACAGTGCCACGTTGTCCACAGCCACACAGGCCTACATCGACCTGCTCAACGCGGGCTCGGCAGACGTGACCAACTGGCTGGACACCCTCAACACCAGCACCAGCCCCAACAAGGCGGTGCTCAAGGTGGCCCGCAACGATTCGCAGGCTGCCAACTTTGCGTTTTTCTACATCACCTCGGTGGTCACGGCCACGGGCTACAGAAAGCTCAACCTGAGCTACATCGCAGGCGCCGGGGCGCTGAATGGCACAGGTGGCAACACGGTGGTCACAGTGCAGCGCATTGCCGACAGGGGGCAAGACCCTTTCACCGTGAGCACGGCAGCCTTTACCCAACCTGCGGTGGGTGGCTCGGTGGCTGTGAGTGTGGGCAACACCGGCTGGATGACGGCGGGCCAACCCATCTACGTGGCCGGCGGTGGCAGCTACACCGTGGCCAGCGTGACCAACGCCACCACGGTGTCGCTCACCAACAGCGGGGCCACCGGCAACGCCACTGCTGGGGCCACCGTGGCCACCGCAGCGGCGGTGGTGCCCGGCGGCATCAAAGGCGCAGACGGCACGGGCACGGGCGATGTCTCCGGGCCCGCCTCGGCGGCGAACAACAACCTTGTGCTGTTCAACGGCACCACGGGTAAAAGCGTCAAGGACTCGGGTGTGGCGCTGAGCACCGATGGCACGCTGGCCGCGAACAGCGACGCCAAGGTGCCCACCGAGAAGGCCATCAAGGCCTATGTGGACCAGCTGCTGGGCGCTCAGGACGCCATGATTTTCAAGGGCGTGGTGGACTGCTCGACCAGCCCCAACTACCCTGCTGCAGACCGTGGCTGGACCTACCGTGTGAGCGTGGCGGGCAAGATTGGCGGCGCTGGTGGGCTGAACGTGGAGGCGGGGGACATTCTGCTGTGCCTGACCGATGGCACGGCCAGCGGTACCCAGGCCAGTGTGGGCGCCGCCTGGTCGGTGGCGCAGACCAACCTGGACGGTGCCGTGATTGGCCCCGCCTCGGCCACAGACAGCCGCCTGGCGGCGTTCGACGGGGTGAGTGGCAAGCTGCTCAAGGACAGCGGCGTGCTGGTCAGCAATGACCCCACCATGGCCGCCAACAGCGCGGCCAAGGTGCCCACAGAGGCAGCGCTGCGCGCCTATGTGGACCCGGCCCTGAACAGGCTTGACCCGGTGGTGGCAGCGCTGCTGTTTGGCGGTGGCGGTGGGGGAGAGCCGCCCAGCAAGCTCAATGGCGACTGGGAACTGCTAGCCACCGTGGCCGGCGCCAGTGGGGTCTCCAGCATCACCTTGTCGGGCCTGCCGACCGACCGCAAGAGCCTGGCGGTCTTCTTTACCAGCGTGTCCGATGCATCGGGCACGTCAAGCGGGCTGAACAAGATGATCTACATGGACACCGGCACTGGGTCTGGGCCCGGATTTTCGTATTTGGGTGTGCTCGGCATGTACGAGGGTGGCAACAACCGGGGCGGCGTCTTGATCGATTACCTGGACGCATCCAACGGCCTGGCGTTCAGCACCATTGGCCCCGACAGCTACGTCCTCTCTCAAGGCCTGGGCGCGACCGCCCGCACGAATGGCCCATCCACGGCCATCGGCTTTTATGAGTGGGGAGGCTACCCGCTCAACTTCGGAACCATCCTGGTCTATGGGAGGACCGCCAAGTGAACCTGGTCATTGACATCACCACGGGCGTGTGCACCGAGATGCCGGCGCCACCCATCGACCTGGCGCAGCAGGCCCACCGCGCACGCACACGGCGCAACGCGCTCATCGCCGCCTGCGACTGGACCCAGGGCCGCGACATTGCCGAGCCGGTGGCCCAGGCCTGGGCGGGCTACCGCCAGGCGCTGCGAGACATTTCGGCGCAGCCAGGGTTCCCTACCGAAATCACCTGGCCAATGCCACCCAACATCAGCACCGAGGAGTAACAGATGGCACTGACAAACAAGCCGCTGGGTCTGGCGACCAGCGCACAAACCGTGTACCAGGCGGGCGTGGGGGTGGAGGCCTCTGTGCATGGCCTGGTGGCCCACAACTACAGCGGCAGCCCTGTGACGTTGACGGTCAACGTCTTCAACGCCGCCCTGGCCACCACTGTGGCGGTGGTCAGCGGGCGGACCTTGGCGGCTGGGGAGGTGTATGCCTACCCCAAGCCCATCAACCTCCAGCCCGGTGACCGTGTGGAGGCGCTGTGCAGCGCCGCGGGCTCGGTGAACCTGCTGTCGTCCATCTACAGCTCGGCCACCACGGTGGCCAAGGGTTTCAGCGCCAAGGGCGCCTGGAGCTCGGCTGCGACCTACACCACCAACGACGTGACCTCTCGCAACGGGGCCGCCTACGGCGCGCTGCGTGACAACACCAACGCCGACCCCCTCACGTCGCCATCGGACTGGGCGCTGCTGCTCGACAGCCCCAGAAAAGTGGTGATGCTGGCCGCTGACGTGACCAACAACAACGCCACGGCCAACACCATGGCCGATGTGACGGGCCTGAGCTTTGCAGTCACGGCTGGCAAGAGCTACCGCTTCAAGGCGGTCATCCCGTACACCTCGGCCGCCACCACCACGGGCAGCCGCTGGGCCATCAACGGGCCAGCCACCTCGGCGCTGTCTTACAAGAGCCAGTACACCCTGACCGCCACAACCGAGACCACCAACCACGTGGCGGCCTACGACAGCCCGGCCGCAGCCAACGCCACGTCGCTCACCACAGGCAACAACGCGGTGATCGAGGGCACGCTGACTGCCGCAGCGAATGGCACGGTGGTGGTGCGCTTTGCTTCCGAGATTGCCAACTCGGCGATCACGGCGAAGGCGGGCGCGTACATTGAGTCGGAGCTGCTCAACTAACGCCCACGAAAAAAAGACGGGCGACCTGGTCAGGTGTTGGAGCACCTGGCCAAGCCCCCAACCTGCAGGACTAGCTGCAAGCCAGGCGAAGACCCGCCACTCTCGCGAGAGCGGGCGAAGCCTACATCACTTTCCTGACACGAAAAGGCTTGCACCATGGCAACACCCATCGTCCCCTGGATCGGCGGCAAGCGCCGCCTCGTAGAGCTGCTGCTCAGCCGCTTCCCGCCCCACACGTGCTACTGCGAGGTCTTTGCGGGCGGCGCCGCGGTGTACTTTGCCCGCCACCCGGCTGAGGTGGAGGTGCTCAACGACGTGAACGGCGAGCTGGTCAATCTCTACCGGGTGGTGTGCCACCACCTGGAGGAGTTTGTGAGGCAGTTCAAGTGGGCCCTGACCAGCCGCCAGGTCTTCGAGTGGATGAAGATGACGCGGCCGGAGACTCTGACGGACATTCAGCGCGCGGCGCGCTTCTTCTACCTGCAGCAGCAAACATTCGGCGGCAAGGTGCAGGGGCAGACTTTCGGCACGGCCACCACGGCGCCGGCGATCAACCTGCTGCGGATCGAAGAAAACCTGAGCGCTGCGCACCTGCGCCTGGCCGGCGGGACGTACATCGAGCAGCTGGACTGGGCGGCCTGCATCGAGCGCTATGACCGGCCGCACACGCTTTTCTACCTGGACCCGCCTTACTGGCAGACCGAGGGCTATGGGGTGCCGTTTGAGTGGGCCGAGTACGAGCGCATGGCCCAGCTGCTGCGGGGCATCAAGGGCAAGGCCATCGTGAGTCTCAATGACCACCCGGACATTCGGCGGTGCTTCGAGGGCTTTGACATCGAGGGCCTGACGCTGGACTACACGGTGGGCGGAGGTGCCAACCGGGTGGAGCGCGGGGAGGTGATCATCTACAACTGGGACCGGGGTGCGGAGCCGGCGGGGCTTTTCTGAGATAGCGACAAAAAGTCGTTGACATACCCGCATAAGCGGGTATTATTCGGACCATGGTGATCGCAATTGATCGCCACCGACGCCCGGCGGCTCCGGGCTCTCCGAGGAGATTGAAATGGCAAAGCGCATACCCCACCAGTCCGGCGACATCGTCGTGCTCGACGAGCACGAGACCCTGAATAATCAATGCTCTCCCGGTGATACTGCCGTGGCCATCGACCCGCGCGACGGTCTCTGGTACGTCGTCTTTGTCAGCGCCGATGGCGGGCTTCACGGATGGGACGATGGCTACACGTCGGCAGAGGACGCCGTGAAGGATATCCAGCAGGCCTGATCCCACCCTGCTGCCCTGCGAGCCAGGGCAGTGGAGTGGCATCAAGCCGCACCCCGACGCCGCCCGGCAGGCGGCTCTCTCTGGAGACCATCATGAGCAATGTCAAGTCAATCACCACCGTGCGCCTCTACGGCGGCGGCCACAATGGCAACTGGGCCGCACGGCTGCGCACCCTCGACGGCGCGGAGCTGTACGCCGGCCTGGACGGCAAGCTCACCATGCACCAGGCGCAGGCCGTGGCCCGTGCCAACCCGGACAACCGGCCCATGCGCGACCCCATCACCGGCGTGGCCACCGCTCCCTACCAGCCGCTGCCTGCCGGCATCGAGGTCAAGCCATGAGCAAGGTCGCCATCACCATCCCGGACGGCTTGACCTATGCCGACCTCAAGCTCTCGCGCGACGCTGACGGGGGCGTGAGCTTCGATACCGCCGTCATCGAGCGCGTGCGCGAGGCCAGCGGCCTGTCGGCCAACGCCCTGAGCACCGAGGACGCCATCGCCGGGCTGCTCACCACCTGGTACCGCGCGCACCTGGCCGAGGGCGGGGCACCTGACCCGGTGCAAGAGGAGCTGATCGCCGAGGCGCGCCTGGAAGACGAGCGCGGCGGCGGGTACAGCCACCAACCGGGGCGCGCATGACCGGCAAGCACCACAACTGGCACAAGGCCTGGCGCCGCGACGGTGCCAGCCTGGTCCACATCAGCGGCCTGCGCTTCGACGTGGTGCGGGGCAACGGGTACACCGACATCCTGGCCGACAAGTCCACGCTGGACGCATTCCAGGGCCACGAGCTGGCGCGCGGTGTGCCGCTGCACGACCTGGCTCAGCGGCTGATTCGTCTCAACAAGGAGGCGCTGGAGTGGCACCAGCGCAATCCATGACGGCGGAGCAATTCGAGGCCCTGGCCACCCTGCTGCGCCTGCGCGACGGCCCTCAGCGTGAGGCAGCTAGGCTGCACCTGGTCGACGGCCTGGCCAGGCCCCTGGCGGCCGCTACCGCAGGCTGCAAGCCGGGCAAGCTGCATGACACGCTGCAGGTGATCAAGCGGGGGGTGGAGCTTGTGGCGGTGGCTGCCGGCCGGAGCTGATTTCCTGACGCGGAATTACGTTTCGTACAGCGTAATATGCGCGCTAACCCATTTATCTCACCGTGCCCGCGTCAAATATCGCGGCGCGCTTCACCCAGGCGCTGCAGGTCGGCGGGGGCGACCCACGGGGATTTGGCAAGGTTGTGGTCTTCCACCACGGGCGGGTAGCCGGTGTGCAGGGACACCAGGCCGGCCTCGAACATGGGCCCCGAGATCACGGCCAGGGGACAGGCGGTGGCGCGGGCCCAGTCCTGGGCCACCGCTTGTGCCAGTTCACGCGCAGGGTAAGCGCGGTCGAGCTGGCTGCCGGTGGGGGTTTTGCTGCTGTGTGACCAGGCAAAGAAACCGGCCAGCGCCAGGTGCACGGCCAGGCCAGTGGCCAACAGCTCTTGCCAGCGCAGGTCTGGCACACGCACCGACAGCCGGCAGGCCAGGAACACCACCAGGAACTGGAACGCCGACAGGCCCCAATGGGCCTGCAGGCGCACCCCGCCGAGCAGCGCCATCAGGCTCAGGGCCAGCACCGGCCAGACCACCAGGCCCAACAGCCAGGCACGGCGCTCGGCCTGCCCATGGGCAAAGGCCGCAGCCTTCTGTCAATTTGGGATGGCGGCTGTGTGAACAGCACCAGCAGTGCCATGGCGGCCAGCACAGGCAGGTGCACCCTCAGGGCGTTGACCCAGTAGCCCAGCAGCGTGCGCAGCCCGTCGGTCAGTGCCAACCCCTGGGCCGCATGCATCGAGTAGCGCAGCGGCGAGCCGGGTGCGTTCAGCAGGTGGAGCAGGTGCGGGCTGAACACCAGCAAAGCCGTGGCCAGGGCCAGCAGCACACCGGTGCGCACGCGTGGCTGGCGCCAGGCCCCGCTGGCGGCCAAAGCCACCAGGATGCCCACCAGGTGCAGCAGGGCCTGGTACTTGGCAAGCATGGCCAGCCCCGCCCAGAGGCCGGCCAGCAGCCAGTCGCGCAGGCGCTGGCGGTCCAGCGCCTGCAGCGTGGCCCAGACGGTCAGCGCACACAGCGGCAGCAGCACGGTGTTGTGGTTGTAGAGCTGGGCGCGCCAGGAAAACCCCAGGTGCAGCCCGAGCAGCAGCACGGTCAGGGCGCCGGCGCGTGGCCCGCCCAGGCGCGTGGCAATGCGGCCCGTGACGACCAGGGTCAGGGCAAAACACAGGGCCGCGAGCACGTAGGTCCAATAAGGCCAGAAGCCTATGCCGCGGACCAGCGCGGCCAGCAGCCAGGTGGGCAGGGGCGGGTGCTTCCAGTAGCCCCACTCCAGGCTGTGGGCCCAGACGAACTGCTCCACGCTGTCGCCGAACTGGCCGCTGTTGACCCATGCCGCCGACAGGCACCAGAGGGCCACGGCGGCCAGGGCAAACGCCGTGACCCTGGGCAGCAGGGGGTGGTCGGCGCGTTGCATGGGTCAGGCCCCTTGCCCAGCGGGTGGGTGGTCGTCCTGGCGCGAGAACCAGGCCACGTAGAGCACGGGCAGCACCACCAGCGTCAGCAGGGTGGCGGTGACCAAGCCGCCAATCACCACGATGGCCAGCGGGCGCTGGGTTTCCGAGCCGATGTCGTGCGACAGCGCCATCGGCAGCAGACCCAGGGCGGCGAGCAACGCGGTCATGAGCACGGTGCGCAGGCGCTGCATGGAGCCCTGGCGCACCGCCTCGACCACGCCCAGGCCCTGTTCGCGCAGCTGCTGGAACACCGAGAGCATGACCACGCCATTGAGCACCGCCTGGCCGCTGAGCGCAATGAAGCCGATGGCCGCCGACACCGACAGCGGGATGCCGAACACCCACAGCGCGACGAAGCCACCGATCAATGCCAGCGGCACGTTGACCAGGACCAGCGCGGCGGTCTTGAACGACTTGAAGGCGTCGAACAGCAGCACGAAGATCAGCAGCAGCGAGATCGGCACGACGACGCTCAGGCGCTGCATGGCACGCTCCTGGTTCTCGAACTCGCCCGACCAGTTCAGCACGTAGTTGTCAGGCAACTTCACGTGCTGGGCCACGCGTGTTTTCATGTCGGCGACGATCGAGCCCATGTCGCGGCCCTTGATGAAGATGCCGATGGCCATGGTGCGGCGCCCTGCCTCGCGGGCAATGTTCATGGCGCCACTGGTCTGGCGGATGTCCGCCACGTTGCTCAGTGCCACGTAGCCGCCCTCGGGCGTGGGGATCAGGGTCTGCGGCAAGGCGCTGATCAGGCGCTTGTGCTCGGGCAGGCGCACGGCCACGGCAAAGCGGCGCTCGCCCTCCCAGAGGCTGGTGGCGGCCTTGCCGGCCAGCGCGGCCTCGATCACGTCCTGGATGTCGCCCACGTTCAGGCCCAGGCGCGCCGCGCGGTCGCGGTCGATGTCGATCAGCAGCTGCGGCAGTTCGCCCAGGCGGTCGATCTCGGCGCGGTACACGCCCTGCACCTGCTTGACCTCGCGCTCGATGGCCTCGGCCGTGCGCTTGAGCTCGGTCAGGTCGTCGCCGGCGATCTTGATGACGATCTGCCCGTCGATCTGCGAGATCGACTCCAGCACGTTGTCGCGGATCGGCTGCGAGAACGCCGGCTCCATGCCGGGCAGGGCCGAGACCGCGCGGTCCATCTGGTCGATCAGCTGCTCGCGCGTGAGGCCGGGGCGCCACTGCTCGGGTGGCTTCAGGTCCACGAACACCTCGGCCATGCTGATGGTCTTGGGGTCGGTGCCGTCCTCGGGCTGGCCGGCCTTGGAGACGGTGGTGCGGACCTCGGGCACCGACAGCAGGGCCTGGCGCACCTGGCGCAGCATGGCCGTGGCCTCGCTGTTGGAGACGCTGGCGGGCAGGCGCACGTTGACCCAGATGGTGCCCTCGTTGAGTTCGGGCAGGAACTCCGAGCCCAGGCGCGCGGCCGCAGCCAGGGCCAGGGCGAAGGCCGCCAGCGCGATCGCCACCACCTGGCGGCGGTGGCCCAGGGCCCAGTCCAGCACCGGCGCGTACAGGCGCTTGGCGCCGCCCACCACGCGGTTGTCGCCGTGCGGCAGGCGCCGGCGCAGCATCCACGAGGCCAGCAGCGGCACCAGGGTCAGCGAGAACACCAGCGAGCCCACCAGGGCGGTGGTGACCGACAGCGCCATGGGCTGGAAGATGCGGCCTTCGTGGCGCTGCAGCGCAAAGATGGGGATGTGCGCGGCGATGATGATGAGCATGGAGAACAGCGTGGGCCGCCCGACCTCGCTGGCCGCGTCGGTGATGACGGCGCGCCGCTCCTCGTCGCTCAGGTTCTCGCGCCGCTCGGCCAGGCGGTGCATGATGTTCTCGATCACGATCACCGCGCCGTCCACGATGATGCCGAAGTCCATCGCGCCCAGGCTCAGCAGGTTGGCCGGAACGCCCATGACCTTCAGGCCCAGGAAGGTGGCCAGCAGGGCCAGCGGGATCACCACCACCACGGCCAGGCTGGCACGCAGGTTGGACAGGAACAGGTACAGCACCAGGGCCACCAGCAGCGCGCCCTCGACCAGGTTCTTGAACACGGTGGACAGGGTCTTGCCCATGAGCCAGGTGCGGTCGTAGAACGGCACCACCTGCACGCCGCGGGGCAGGCCGCGCGCGTTGAGTTCGGCGATCTTGTCCTTCACGCCCTTGAGCACCACGCTCGGGTTCTCGCCCTTGCGCATGACCACGATGCCGGTGATGACGTCGTCGTCCTGGTCCTGGCCAACCGTGCCCAGGCGTGGTACCGCGCCCACCTTGACCTGGGCCAGGTCGCGGATCAGGATGGGGGTGCCGGCCCTGGCCGAGACCACGATGCGGCCAATGTCCTCGGCCGAGCGCAGCAGGCCGATGCCGCGGATGGCGTACTGCTGCGCGCCCTGGGCCACGTAGCTGCCGCCGGCGTTGGCGTTGCCGCGGCCCAGCGCGTCCAGCAGGTTCTGGAAGGTGAGCTTGAAGGCGCGCAGTTTTTCCAGGTCGGGCTGCACCTCGTACTGCTTGATGAAGCCGCCCATGGCCACCACGTCGGCCACGCCGGGCACCTGGCGCAGCGCACGCTCGACCACCCAGTCCTCGATGCTGCGCAGCTCGGTGGTGGACAGGCCGTCGCCGCGCAGGCGGTAGCGCATGATCTCGCCCACCGGGGTGGCGTTGGGCGCAATGCTGGCCTCCACGCCGGCCGGCAGGTCGACGCCGCGCAGGCGTTCACCGACTTGCTGGCGCACCAGGTTCACGTCGGCCCGGTCGTCGTAGGTGACCACGGTGAAGCTCAGGCCGAACTGGGTGTGCGAGAACACCCGGATCGAGTTGGGCAGTCCCGACAGCGCCACCTCGATGGGCAGCGTGACCTGTTTCTCCACCTCTTCAGCGGCGCGCCCCGGGTACAGCGCAATCACCGTGACCTGGGTGTCGGTGACGTCGGGGAAGGCCTCGACCGAAAGATTCTTGAAGGCCACGACACCGGCCAGCGCGAACAGCAGCGTGCCCAGCACGATGAACAGCGGCTGGTGCAGCGCGTAGTGGATCAGGCGCCTCATGGCTGGCGTGCTCCGCTGGCCGCCGGGGCGGCACCACGGACCCCGCCACCCCCATTCGCTCCTGTTTTAGGAGCAACGTTCGCAGTGTTGGCAAGGGCTGAGGCCCGTTTCTGTTCTGCAGATGCCTCTTCCCGGGCAATCCGGAACTGGCGTGCCAGCAGCAGGGTGTTTTCACTCACCACCTGCTCGCCGACCTCCAGCCCGCGCGAGATCAGCACCTCCTGCGGGCCTTCGTAGCCGAGCTTCACCTCGCGGGGCTCGAACACCCCAGGCTGAACCTGGACCATGACCCACTGCTGGGTGCCGCGCAGCACCACGGCGCCAGCGGGCACCAGCACACCACTGCCCAGGCTGCGCTGCAGCCGCGCGGTGGCCAGCATCTCGGCCTTGAGCCGGCGTTCGGGGTTGGCGATGACCCCCCGCACCTTGATGGTTCGGGTGGCCGGGTCGATGGCATCGGCCAGGGTCAACACACGCCCTTCAAAGCGCTCGCCCGGCAGCGACGGGATGACCAGCTCGAAACTGCTGCCCGGGCGCAGCGTGCCCACCTCGGACTCGCGGGCGTCGATCTGCACCCACAACGAGCCGGGGTCCGTGACCACAAACAAGGGCGGCACGCCGGGGCCGCTTTGGTCCGGGCGCAGCTCCTGGCCGGGATTGAGGTTGCGCTCCACCACCACACCGGCGAGGCCGGCACTCAAGGGCAGCGACTGGTTGACGCTGTCGCCGCCACCGTAGAGCCGGGTGCGGGCATCGGCGCGGGCCACCTCGGCCTGGGCTCGCGAGGCGTCGGCCTCGGCCTGCTCCAGGTCTTTGCGGGCGACGATGCCGGCGTCGAACAGCTCGCGCTGACGCGACAGCGCTTTCTGGGTGAGCGCGGCATCGCTGCGGGCCTTGGCAGTGTCGGCCTGGGCTGCGCCGAAGTCGGGCGAGGCCAGCTGCGCCAGCACGCTGCCCGGCTTGACGGCCTGGCCCACGTCGGCGCGGATGGCGGTGACGCGGCCGGCGAAGGCCGGGTAGATGCGCTGGGTGCGCTCTTCGTTCCAGACCAGCTTGGCTGGCAGTTCCACGGTCATGGTCTGGCCCGGTGCGGCCGTGCTCAGGCCCAGCAGGGCCAGTTGCGGATGACCGGGCGGGAAGCGGAGCTGGTTGCCTTGCAGGATGGGCGCGAGCGGTTGCGGGGCAGGGGCAGGCGGCTCGCTGCAGGCCACCAGGGCCAGGGCCAAGGTGCTGCCGAGCAGGAGGGTCAGTCGTTTCACGGGGGACATCTGGGCTGGAAAAAACAAGGGAACTGGAACAGGCTGTGCAAGCGCTGTGGCTCAGCGGGGCAGCGGGGCGTCGGTGTGGTTGCGTGCCAGGTCCGCATCGGGCGGTGCATTCACTGGGGGGGCGATGGGCGCAATGCCCTGGGTGCGCAAACGCCATGCGCCCCAGGCGCGGGCGTGCTCGGCGCGGGCGGCCAGGGCGTCCAGCAAGGTGGCGCGCAGGGTGCGGCGGGCGTCGAGCAAGTCGCTCAGCGGCGTGGCGCCGCGCTGATAGGCGAGCTCGGCGCGGTCGGCCACGGCGCGTGCCCGGGGCAGGATGTCGTTGGCGTAAGCATGGGCCCGTTCGGCCGCACTGGCCAGTTCCTGGCGCAGGCGCAACCACTCGGTGCGTGCCAGCAGCCGGGTTTTTTCCAGGCTGTCGCGCGCCAGGTCGAGCTGGGCTTCGGCGCGCCCGATTTCGCCCTGGTAGCTGTAGCCCCACTGCAGCGGCAGCTGCACGCGGAACTCGAGCAGCCGGGTGGAGTTGCCAGGGTAATGGTCGTACGACGCGCCCCAGGTCAGGTCGTTCTTCGTGAGTGCGAGCGCCGCATCACGCACCGCCTGGGCTGCATCCACCCGGGCCTGGGCCGCACGCACGTCGGGGCGGTTGGCGATCAGTGACTCCATCGCACCATCGGCTTCAGCCCATGGGCCGAGGCTGGGCCACTCGGGGCGCACCCGCAGTGTGCCCGGGTCGGGGCTGCCGTTGGCATGGCCCAGCAGCTGGGCCAGCTGCACCGCGGCCCGTTGGCGCTCCAGCACCGCGGCCTGCACGTCGAGCTGGGCCCGGCGCGCCTCGATGTCGATGCGGCTGGCGTCCTGCGCGGCCAGGTCGCCGGCCTGCACACGGCGCGCAGCGCTGGCGGCGAGCTGGCGGGTGCCGCGCTCGATCTGACGCACCTCTTCCAGTCGTTCATCCGCCGAGAGCAGGTCATAGAAGGCCCCATGGCCTGCCAGCTGCTGTTGGGTGCGCACCTCGTCCAGGTCGGCCTGGGCGGCCTGGGCGGCGCCTTGGGCGGCCTGGGTGCGCAGGGCACGCTTGTTGCCACGCTCCCAGGTCCAGTCCAGGCCGATGGCCTTGTCAACGCGCTTCTGGGTGAGCCAGTTGCCGCCGCCCACGCCATTTTGCAGGTCGATGGACGCCGTTTTGGCGGACAACACAGGCAGCGGTGCATGGTCGGCGGCCAGCACGTCGGCACGTGCCGCGGCCAGACCCCGGCTGGCCATGGCGCTGTCCAAGTTGTTGCGCGCCGCTTGCAGCACCTCGTCCAGGGACAGCGGTGCCTGCATGGGCTGGGCCATGGCTGCGCAGGCCCACCAGACACCGGCGGCCAAAAACAAGGGGCGGAGGTTCATACCTTCGGGTTATCCCTCAACACGACTGACCTGGGCCTGACCAAGGCCCCGGGTTTCCCCGCACAATCGGGCCATGCGAATCCTGCTGGTTGAAGACGACGCCGTGCTGCGCGAGGTGATGCTGCGCAGCCTGGTCGATGCCGGCCATCGGGTGGATGTGGCGGCCACGCTGGAGGAGGCGCGCCATTGGTGGCGGGTGCAGCCATTCGACGCCGTGCTGCTGGACCTGAATCTGCCGGTCTCGGCGCGGCCACACGAGGGCTGGGGCAGTGGCCTGACCCTGCTGCGCGAGGCACGTGCGCGCGGTGATCGCACGCCGGTGCTGGTGCTGACGGCGCGCAACCGCACCGACGAGCGCATCGCCGGGCTGGACGCCGGTGCTGATGACTACCTGGGCAAGCCCTTCGAGCTGGCCGAGGTGGAGGCCAGGTTGCGTGCCGTGGTGCGGCGCGTGCAGGGCACGGAAGACTGGGTCGAGGTGGGCGCCCTGGCGCTGGACCGCAAGGCGCGCCGCGTGTACATGCAGCGCCAGCCGCTGGACCTGCCGGCCCGAGAGTTCGAGGTGCTGTGGGAACTGATGACCCCGCCTGGGCGCACCCTGAGCAAGCGCGTACTGTCGGACAAACTCTCCACCCTGGACGAGACCCTGGGCGACAACGCGCTGGAGACCTTCATCTCGCGGCTGCGCAAAAAGCTGGCGGGCAGTGGGGCCAGCATCCGCACGCTGCGGGGCATTGGCTACCTGCTGGAGACGGACGCCCCATGACGGCGGTCTTTGCGGCACCCTCATTGCGCTCGCGCCTGCTGCGCCATGTGCTGTTGCCGCTGGCCTTGACCTGGCTGCTGGGCTCGGCCCTGGGCATTTGGCAGGCCCACTATTTCGTGCGCCAGGCGTTCGACCGTGCCCTGCTGGACGATGCCCATGCCCTGGCGGCCTCGGTGAGGCCGACCCAGGGCCGCTTGGTGCTGGAGCTGACCCCGGCCGAAATCAAGACTGTGCTGTTCGATCAGGTCGAGAACGTGTACTTCGCGGTGCTCGATGGGGACGGCCGTCTGATCGCCGGGCACCCGGGCCTGAGGGCCGAGCGCCTGTCACCGGGACTTTCCCACGGCCTGGCAGAGCAGGCCTATGACGGCCACTGGCTGCGCACCGTGACGCTGCGGCGCGCAGGCGGCACGTTCACCGTGGTGCTGGGCCAGACCACCCGCAGCCAGGGCCTGCTGCTGCAGCGCCTGGCAGTGTTCTCGGCCATGCCGCCGCTGGTGCTGCTGGTGCTGCTGGCCGCCTGGCTGCGCCGCGCCATCCAGACCGATCTGGCGCCGCTCACCGAGCTGGAGGAGGCCCTGGATCAGCGCGACGCGCAGGACCTGCGGCCGGTGACGGTGCCGGCCAGCACCAGGGACCTGCAGCGCCTGACGCGTGCCGTCAACGCCCTGCTGGCGCGGGTGGCGCAAAGCGTGACCGCGCAACGGCAGTTTGCCGGCAACGTGGCGCATGAGCTGCGCACCCCGCTGGCAGGCATCCGGGCCCAGGCCGAGTACGGTTTGGCGCAACCCGACCCCGCCACCTGGCGTGCCCAGCTTGAAGGGGTGGCGCGCAGCGAAGCGCGTGCCAGCCACCTGGTGGACCAGCTGCTGGCCCTGGCCTTGGCGGACGAGGCCCGGGCCGACATGGTGCCAGCGCCTGTGCCGCTCGAGCCCCTGGTGCGCGAGGCGGTGCTGCGGTTTTTGCCGCGTGCCGACGCGGCCGGGGTGGACCTGGGTGCCCATGGCCTGGAGCCTCAGCTGGTGGTGCGTGGCCACGCGGGCCTCATTGAAGGGGTGTTGAACAACCTGATCGACAACGCGCTGCGCTATGGACGGCCGGCAGATGCCCCGGCGCGCATCACGGTGGCCGTGGGCCAGGGCGCGGCGGGTGTGACGCTGTCGGTGTGCGACAACGGCCCGGGCATTGCCCCGCGCGAACGCCGACAGCTGATGCAGCGCTGGGCCCAGGGTGCCCTGGGCGAGCGCCTCGGCCAGGGTACGGGCCTGGGACTGGCCATCGTGGCGCAGTACGCGCGCGTGATGGGGGTGCCCCTGTCCTTGGGGCCTGGCGAGGGCGGCGTGGGTCTGTGTGCGAGTCTGCGGTTCGAGGCGGTGGCTCCCCCGGCGGTGTGACTGCCGGCCTGTGGCGCCGCCGCCGTGGCGTGGTCACGGCATCTCCGCAGGGTGGTGGCCACCCGGTGGCTGCCATAGCTGGTGGGTGTCGAGTTGCAACCGGGCTCTGTGTTCCAGGGCGTCCAGGCGCTGTGCTTCGGCCGCGAGTTCGGCGTCAAGCGCGGCGCGGCGCGCCTGCAGGGCGTCGGTCAACGGGGTTTCGCCAAGGGCATAGGCCCGCTGGGCCAGGGCGGCGGCCTGCTGCATGGCCTGACGGGCCTGGTCGAGAGAGGCCCAGGCGACCTGGGTCTGCCGGGCCTGCATGGCCAGCCGCAGCGCGGCTGTCTGCAGGCGCAGCCGGGTGTCGGCCAGCTGCTGCTCGGCCTGGGCTGCCTGGGCCAGGGCTTCGCGCTCGTTGGCGTGGCGCAGGTCGCCGGCCAGCGGCAGGCTCAGGTACACCCCGAGCACCTGCTCCTGGCCGCCGCGCTCGCGGCTGCTGCGCACGCCCAGCACCGGGTCGGGGCGGCGCTCGCGGCCGCTGCGCTCGGCCAGCAGGCCCGCCTGCCGGGCCGTGGCCTCGGCCAGCTCCAGCTCATGGTTGTCGTCGAGGATCCGCTGGGCCCATTCACGGTCGCTGTCTGGGAGTGGGGCGGGGCGGGGCAGCGGTTGGGGCAGGTGCAGGCCCAGGTCCGGGTAGCGCTGTTTCAAGGCCTGCCCTTGCAGGTCGGCCTGGAGCTGGGCCTGCCGCGCCACGGCCTGGGCGCGCTGCTGCTCGGCCTGGGCCATGAGCTGCTCCAGGCGTGCGGCCTCACCGGCGCGCAGGCGCCGGTTGGCCACGTCCAGCTGCTGCTGGGCCAGCTCGGCCTGGGCCGCCAGCACGGCGGCGCTGCGGGCGTCGCGCAGCCAGCCGAACCAGGCCGCCAGCAGGCCGCGCGCGGCCTCGTGCCAGGCGTCGGCAAACTGCAGGTCGCCCAGGGTGCGCTCGTTCTGGCCCAGGGCGCGGTCGGTGGTGGCCTTGTCGGGCCAGCGCAGGCCGCGCTCCAGGCCCCAGTCGTGCTCACGGTAGCGCGGCCCTGCCTGTTCACGGCGTTGCTGGGCCCCCAGCCTGATGGCCCACTCATGCGGGCCGGCTTGCCAGCGGTCGGCCCGGGCGGCGGCCTGGGCACGCCCGGCCTGGGCGGCGCGCACCACGGGCAATTGCTCGATCACTGCCACGGCCTGGGGCGCCGGGGGCAGGGCCAGGGGCATGGTCTCGGCCGCGGGGGGCAAGGGCTGGGCCTGGGCCAGGCATGGCCCGAGGCAGAGGGCCAGTGCGGTCAGGGCCAGGCGCCACGGTGCCGTGTGGGGGCGAGAGGGCGTGCGTGCGCTCATGCCAGCCTCCCGAACGCCAGCAGGGGTTGCACCCAGTAGGCGATCTCCGGGCTGGGCAGGGCCTGGTGCAGCTGCGCCAGCAGCTCGGGCACGCGCGACTGCGGCAGGGCAATCTGCACGAACACGCGCCGGGCCCGGCCCAGCACCTGCTCCATGGGCGAGGCCAGCGAGGCATCGGCGCCCAGGCCATGGCCCTGCACCAGGGAGAAGCCGGGCAGTGGGTCGGGCAGGGCGTGCAGCAGGCCGATCAGCTCGTCCTGCAGGCCATGGGGCAGCGCCAGCGTGAGCAGGCGGTCCGGGGTGTCCGGAGAGAGGGGGTGGGCGGGGGTGGGCATGGTTCAGGCAGATTGGGGCTGGGAGAGGGCGCGCCGCGCCGGGGCCTGGCCGAAGCGGCGGTACAGGATGGGCAGCAGCACCAGGGTCAGCAGCGTGGAGCTGACCAGGCCGCCAATCACCACCACAGCCAGCGGGCGCTGGATTTCCGAGCCCGGGCCACTGGCCAGCAGCAGCGGGATCAGGCCGAGCGCCGTGATGCTGGCGGTCATGAGCACCGGGCGCAGGCGGCGCAGGCTGCCCTGGCGCACCACCTCGTCCAGCGGCAGGCCACGCGCGGCGAGCTGGTTGAAGCAGGTGACCAGCACCAGGCCGTTGAGCACGGCGATGCCCATGAGCGCGATGAAGCCCACCGAGGCCGGCACCGACAGATACTCGCGGGCCAGGGCCAGGGCAGCGATGCCGCCGATCAGGGCGAACGGGATGTTGGCCAGCACCAGGATGGCCTGGCGCAGCGAGCCCAGGGTGGTGAACAGCACCAGCACGATCAGGCCCAGGGCCACGGGCACCACCAGGCCCAGGCGTGCGGCGGCGCGTTGCTGGTTCTCGAACTGGCCGCCCCAGGTCAGGCGGTAGCCGGCAGGCAGCGTGACCTGCTGGGCCACGGCGGCCTGGGCGTCGCGCACAAAGCCCACCAGGTCGCGCCCGCGCACGTTGGCGCGCACCACGGCCATGCGCGAGGCGTTCTCGCGCTCGATGCGCACCGGCCCGTCGCCGACCTCGAGCCGGGCCACGGCACTCAGCGGGATCGAGGAGCCGTCGGCCTGCGGCAGGCGCAGCTGCTGGAACAGCTCGGGCGACATGCGCAGGCTGTCGGGGCCGCGCAGCGTCAGGGGGATGCGGCGCGCGTCCTGCAGCACGGTGCCGCTGCGCTGGCCCTCGACCAGGGTGCGCAGGTCGTGCTGCAGGGTCTCGGCGTTGAGCCCCAGGCGCCCGGCGGCCGTGCGGTCGATGTCCACGCGCAGGTACTGCACGCCCTCGTTCTTGGCGGCGATCACGTCTTCGCTGCCGGGCAGGCCGGAGAGCGTGTGGGCGATCTGCTCGGCCAGCTGCGTGAGGGTGCGCTCGTTCGGGCCGAACACCTTCACCGCGAGGTCGCCGCGCACGCCCGAGAGCATCTCGGCCGTGCGCATTTCGATCGGCTGGGTGAAGCTCAGGTTCTGGCCGGGGATGGTGCCCGCGGCCTCGCGAAGGGCGTCGATCAGCTCGGCCTTGTCGGCAAAGCGCCATTCACTGCGTGGCTTGAGCACCATGAAGGTGTCGGTCTCGTTCAGGCCCATCGGGTCCAGGCCCAGCTCGTCCGAGCCGACGCGCGCCACGATGCTCTTGACCTCGGGCACGGCCTTGAGCAGGCGCTGCTGCACGGCGAGGTCGGTCTGGATCGAGCGCTCCAGCGTGACCGAGGGCAGCTTCTCGATCTGCATGATCACGTCGCCCTCATCGAGCACCGGCATAAAGGACTTGCCGATGAACGGGAACAGCATCAGGGCCGCAGCCAGGGCCAGCACGGCCGCGATCACCACGGCGCGGGCGTGCTGCAGGGCGGCGTCGAGCAGGGGGGCGTAGCGCTGTTCGAGCCAGCGCACCAGGCGCGGGCTGGCGTGGGCCTCGGCCGTGCCGGAAGGGCGCAGCAGCCAGGACGACAGCACGGGGATCACCGTCAGCGACAGCAGCAACGAGGCCAGCAGGGCGAACACGATGGTCAGTGCGACCGGGCCGAACAGCTTGCCCTCCAGGCCCTGCAGCGTGAGCAGGGGCAGGAAAACGATCACGATGATGAACATGCCCGCGCTCACCGGCAGGGCCACTTCGCGCGTGGCCTGGTACACGGCGTGCAGGTGCGGCAGCGCCACCTGGCCCGGGGCCGCCGGGGTTTGCCGGGCGACGATGTTTTCCACCACCACCACCGCGGCGTCCACCAGCATGCCGATGGCGATGGCCAGGCCGCCCAGGGACATCAGGTTGGCCGACAGGCCGGCGTGCTGCATGAGCAGGAAGGTGGCGAGCGCGGACAGCGGCAGGATCAACGACACCGTGAGGGCCGCGCGCAGGTGCCCCAGGAACACCAGCAGCAGCACCAGCACCAGGGCGATGGCCTCGGCCAGGGCCTTGCCCACGGTGCCGGTGGCGCGCTCGACCAGGTCGCCCCGGTCATAGAAGGGCGTGATGGCCATGCCCGGGGGCAGGGTGGCCTGCAGGGTGTCAAGCTGCACCTTGACCTGCTCGACCACGGCGCGCGCGTTGGCGCCGCGCAGGCCCAGCACCAGGCCCTGCACGGCCTCGCCCTGGCCGTCCTTGGTGACGCTGCCGTAGCGGCTCAGGTGGCCGATGCGCACCTCGGCCACGTCGCCGACGCGCACCGCCTGGCCGTCGCGCTGCAGCACGGCGATGGCGCGCACGTCGTCGAGCGTGCGCACGCTGCCGTCGCTGCGCACCAGCAGCGACTCCTCACCGCTGGACAGGCGGCCGGCGCCGTCGCTGCGGTTGTTGCTGGCCAGGGCGGCCTGCAGTTGCTCAAGCGAGACCCTGCGTGCGGCCAGGGCCGTGACATCGGGCACGACCTCGAAGGTCTGCACCATGCCGCCCAGGGTGTTGACGTCGGCCACCCCGGCGATGCTGCGCAGCCGCGGGCGGATCACGGTGTCGAGCACGGTGCGCTTGTCCATCAGCGAGGCCGTGCCATCCAGGGTGAACATGAACATCTCGCCCAGCGGGGTGGTGATGGGCGCCAGGCCCCCGCTCAGGCCCGGCGGCAGGTCGCCGAGCACGCCGTTGAGCCGTTCACCGACCTGCTGGCGCGCCCAGTAGATGTCGGTGCCGTCCTCGAAGTCGAGCGTGATGTCGGCGATGGCGTACTTGGACTGCGAGCGCAGCAGCTTCTGGCGCGGGATGCCCAGCAGCTCCTGCTCGATCGGCGCCACGATGCGTGTCTCGACCTCGGACGGGGTCATGCCCGGCGCCTTGAGCACGATCTTCACCTGGGTCGAGGAGACGTCGGGAAAGGCATCGATCGGCAGCGAGCGCAGGGCCTGTACACCGGCGGCCACCAGCCCGAGCGAGAGCACGGCCACCAGCAGCCGCTGCGACAGGGCGAAGGCAATCAATCGCGCCAGCATCAGGCCCCCTTGGCGGCCGAGGCCTTGGGCTGGCTGGCGGGCGGCGGGGCCACTGGTGCGGTCTCGGCTTCGCTGCCCAGGCCCAGCCACGCGCCCTTGAGGGCGGCGGTGCCACGCACCACCACCTCGTCACCGGCCTTCAGCCCTTGCAGCACGGGCAGGCGCTGGCCACCGGCCGGGCCCAGGGTCACAGGCGTGGGCAGGTACTGGCCCTGGCGCTTCACGAACACATGGGCCTGGCCGGCCTGCCGCACCACGGCGGCGGCGGGCACGGTCAGGCCGCCGGCGGGGTCGGCCCGGCGCAGCAGGCGCACCTGCACGAACTGGTTGGGCCGCAGGCAGGGCTCGGCCTGACCGGCCGGGCGCTGCCACTCGGCGCGCAGGGAGATCGATTGAGTGCTGCTGTTGAGCTGCGGTGCCAGGGCCACCAGGCGGGCCGGCGTGCGGCAGCCCTCGGGCTGCAGCAGGTCGCCCACGCGCAGGGCGGCGGCCTGGGCGGCCGAGGCCTGCAGCTCGATGGCCAGCACCCCGTCGCGTGCCAGCTTGGCCAGGGGGGCGCCGGCTTCCAGGCGCTGGCCCGGGGCCACCAGCAGCTCCATGACGGTCCCGGCCACCCGGGTCGGCACCGACAGGCCCGCGCTCAGGTCGGTGCGGTTGGCGCGTGGTTCATGGCCGGCCAGGCGCAGGGCCAGGCGTTTTTCGTCCAGGCTCAGCCGCGCCAGCCGCGCCTGGGTGCGCGATTCGCGCACCCGCATCTCGGCGATCACGCCTTCGGCAAACAGCTGCTCGTCACGCTGCAGCTTGGCGTCGGCCAGCTGGGACTGGGCCTCGGCCTGCAGCCAGTCGCGCTGCCACTCGAGCAGCTGGGGGCTTTGCAGCACGGCCAGGGCCTGGCCGGCGCGCAGGGCCTGGGCCGGGTTCACGAGCACCGACTGCACCACCCCGGCCACCGGGGTGCTGACCACTTCGGTGGCCTGCATGGGCAGCACCACCGTGCCTTGCAGCACCAGGCCCGAGTCGCCGCCGGTGCTGTGGAGCACCTCGGTGGCGAGGCCGGCGGCCTGGGCCTGGGCGTCGGACCAGGTGATCGGCTGAGGTTGGGCAGATGCGGCCCATGGCCAGGCCAAACCACAGGCCAGGGACAGGATGAGACAGCGGGCAAAGGCGTGGTGTGGCATGGGCGTCAACAGAAAACCCGGCGTCGGGGGCGGTGGGTGAGGTGGGGCGAGGCCATCAGGCCTCGGTGGTGGTGGGGGCCGGGCGCAGCCGCAGGCAGGCCTGCAGCCCTGTCGGCCAGCCGGCGGGTGGCGAAGACAGTTCCAGCTGCGCCTGGTGGCGTTCGGCGATGCTGTGCACGATGGACATGCCGAGCCCAAAGCCTGCGGTGTTGCGGGCATGGCGGACATGCCGGTGCGTCAGGGTCTGGCGCTGATCGGCCGAGACGCCGGGGCCCTGGTCGCGCACGCACAGGGTGGCCGGGGCCTGCACCCGGATGTCGATGCGAGCCCCCGGGGCATAACGGACCGCGTTTTCCACCAGGTTGCGCACGGCAATCGCCAGCGCGTCGAAGTCGCCGAGCACCAGCACGTCGGTGTCGGCCGGCACTTCCAGCCGCAGGCGTTCAAGCAGGCTGGGATCGGACCAGAAATCCTGGGCCACGGCAGCGGCCACGGCACCCAGGTTCACCACGCTGTGGGCCAGCGCCGCGCCGGACTCGGCGCGTGAGAGCTGAAGCAGCTTCTCGGTGCGGCGGCTGAGCCTCTCCAGCGCGTCCTGGGCCTGCAGCAGCTCGTGGCGCGAGGTGTCGGACAGGTCGTGGCCCAGCACGCCCTGGAGCCGCAAGCGGGTGGTGGCCAGGGGGGTGCGCAGTTCGTGTGCGGCATTGGCGGCCAGGGCCCGCTCGGTGTTGAGGGCGCTGGCCAGGCGTTGCAGCAGGTGGTTGGTGTTGTCGGCAATCGATTGCAGCTCGGTGGGCAGGCCGCTGCCGTCAATCGGGGAAAGGTCGTCGCCACTGCGGCGCTGGATCTGCGCGGCCACACTGCCCACCGATCGCAGGGCATGGCGTGTGACGCGCCCGATCACCCAAGCCAGCAGGGGCAGCACGGCGAGCAGGGGCAGCAGCAGGCGCAGCGTGGTTTGCCAGAGCGCGTGCTGGCGGTGTTCCAGCGGGTCGGCCACATGGATGAAGATGGGCTCCAGCGGGTGCTTCAGGGTGAACACCCGCAGGCCGTCGACCTCGCTGTAACCGCTTTTCAGAGGCAAAGCCAGGGCTTTGCTCGGCGCGTCAGGCGAGCGTCGCAGCACTCGGTGCTGTGGGTCAACGATCTGGAAAATCAAGAAGCTTTCGTCCTGCCCCAGCTTGGCCAGCTCTTTCTGGGCGAGCAGGCGCAGGTTCATGGCCATTTCCGGGTGCTGCTCTTTTTCTTCCAGCTCGTGGTCCACCAGGTCCAGCAGCTTGTAGGCGCTCTGCAGCAGGGCGCTGTCAAAGCCTTCGGTGATTTCGGCGCGCACATACCAGGCGGACAGCATGGCCGCCGCCAGCCAGATGGCCCCCACGGTGAGCAGCAGGTCGCGCGTGAGGCGGCCCACCAGGCTGCGCAGGGCCGACTTCATGCGCCGGTGCTCCCGGTCAGCCGATACCCCATGCCGCGCAGGGTCTGGATGCTGTCGCGGCCGAGCTTGCGGCGCAGGTTGCTGATGAACACCTCCAGGGTGTTGCTGCCCACCTCGTCGTCAAAGCCATAGAGGGCGTTGATCAAGGCCTCACGCGAATGGATGCGGTCAGGGCGCGTGGCCAGAACCCGCAGCAGCGCCCATTCCTTGGCGGTGAGTGTGACGGGCTGGCCCTGGAGAAAGACCATGGAGCGGCCCAGGTGGATCTGCAGCGGGCCCAGGGTCAGCACGGCGCTGCCGGGGTTGCCCAGGCGGCGCTGCACGGCACGCAGCCGGGCCAGCAATTCTTCGGCATCGAAGGGCTTGACCAGGTAGTCGTCGGCGCCGGCGTCCAGGCCACGGATGCGGTCGCTGACCTGATCGCGTGCGGTGAGCACGATCACCGGGGCTTCGGGCATGCGCTGGCGCAGCGCGGGCAGCAGGCTGAGCCCATCGCCGTCGGGCAGGTGCAGGTCCAGCAGCACCACGGCCCAGTCGGCCAGCGGCAGCAGGGCACGTGCCTGGGCCAGGCTGGCAGCGGTTTCGACGACAAAGGTTTGCGCGCGCAGGTAGCTGGCCAGCGCTTCGGCCAGCGACACATCGTCTTCCACCAACAACACGCGCATGCCATCACTCCTGTGTCGAACGTTTGATTGGAAAAGTTTTTGATGAAGCCCGGCTGAAGACGCGCTTCAAGCAGGCTTCAGGCCGGGTTTTCAGAATCGACGGCCATCGGCAAGGCCATGCCAGACACAGCATGGCCATGGCGTTGAACCCGCCCCGGTCCGGACCGGGTGTTTGGATTGTGAAGTGTTTTTGCGACGGCAACAGGAGTCAAACATGAAGGTGATTTTTTGGACCCGGCCTTTGGCCTGGGCGGTGGTGGCCAGCCTGGCGGCATGTGGTGGTGGCGGCGACGCAGGTCCGTCGGCAGGCGCTGGCGGCACGAGCGGATCGGCCCTGTACGCCGGGCCGATTTCCGGCTTGGGGTCTGTGGTTGTCAACGGCGTGCGTTTCTCCACCGTGGGCGCCAGCCTGTCCGATGACGATGGCAGTTCCCAGCGTGTGGATGACCTGAAGCTGGGGCAGACGGTCAAGGTGGTGGGCAGCAGCGACGACGCCACCCAATTGGGCGCGGCCGGCAGCATCACCGTGGTGCGGGGCCTGCAGGGGGCCATTGCCACGCTGAACCCGGCGGCGGGCAGCTTCACCCTGCTGGGCCAGCAGGTGGGCACCAACGCCGCCACGGTGTTCCAGGGCGCAGCCAATCTGGCGGCGCTGGCGGTGGGAGACACGGTCGAGGTGTATGGCCTGAGCCAGGCCGATGGCAGCTGGCTGGCCACCTTGATCGAGAAGAAGGCGCTTGCTGGCAGCGGGGTCCGTGGCAAGGTGGCTGCGCTCAACCCCACGGCCAAGACCTTCCGTGTGGGAGGCCTGGACGTGAGCTACGCCGCGGCGGCGGTGACCGGAACGCTGGCCGAAGGCCAGGTGGTGCGCGTGAAGTCGGGCAGTGGCCCGGTGGGCAACGTGCTGACGGCCAGCAGCGTCAAACCGAGCGACGATGCCGCGGCATACGCCCAAGCCAATGCGGGGCAGGTGAAGGTCAAGGGCGTGGTGGAAGCGGCCCCCGTGGCTGGCAAATTCAAGGTGTCGGGCACCCCGGTGGATGCAGGCGCTGCCACGGTCAAGGGGGGCGCTGCCGTGTCGGCCGGCCAATTGGTGGAGGTCAAGGGCCGTTGGGTCAATGGCACCCTGGTGGCGCGCGAGGTGGAGCTTGAGGGCTACCGCGACGGCTTGGTGGGCGGGCGCAATGAGTTGTATGGCGCTGTGAGCAGCTTCACGTCGTTGGCCCAGATGGTGGTCAATGGTGTGACGGTGGACGCCAGCACCGCGCGCCTGGAGGGCGGTACCTCGGCCCAATTGGGTGCGGGCAGTTATGTGGAGATCAAGGGCAACATGCAGGGCAATGTGCTCAAGGCCACCAAGCTGGAGTTCAAGGCGGGCAACACGCCGTCTGGCGGTTACTTCGAGCAGAACGGTGTGGTGTCCAACTTTGTGTCGGTGGCTGACTTCAAGCTCAATGGCATGAAGGTCGATGCCGGCACGGCCGTGTTCGAGCGTGGCACTGCGGCCAGTTTGGCCAACGGTGTGTTTGTGGAAATCAAGGGCAGTCAGAACGCGGCCGGTGTGTTCAAGGCCACGAAAGTGGAGTTGTCCAGCAGCACCAGCCGATGAGCCCCACAGTGCATGGCTGCACGAGGGGTGTGGCCTGGTGAACGAGTGACCAGGCCGTTGGTTGATGCCTCTCGTTTCAAGACCGCCGAGGGATCGGCGGTCTTTTTTTATGTATGGCGTTCATGCACGGAACAATGAAGTAACGACGGTGAGAAATGACCGATGTTTCTATGAAACACATCGATTCTTCAGAGGAGATTCATCTTGGTTTTTCACAATCGATGCATTCAATAACCCTGGAGTGAAAACGATGACCAAGTCTCTTCCCGTCAATCCCTCGGCCTTGCTGAACAGCGTGCTCAGTGCTTCGCAACAGCATTTCAACCTGATCCCGGGCGCGTCGACCGTGTCGGCCCCCAAGCTGTCCGGTCTGGACGTGCTGAACCCCAGCACCCTGACCAGGTCGCTGCCTCTGGCCGACAGTGCGTCGCTGGGCAAGCTGGGCCTGCCCGATGTGTCCGGCCTGACCAAGGCCCTGCCGTTGGCGGAGAACCTGCCGATCAGCAAGCTGGGCGGCCTGTCCGACCTGTCGGGCGTGGCTTCCGTGGCCAAGCTGCTCGGTGGCTTGCCCACGGGTGCGGGTTTGCTGGACAACGGCCTGCTGGGCGCAATGTCCGGTGGCACGCTGCAGGCCACGGGCTCGGTGCACAACGCCGGCGTGAGCGCACAGGCCGGTGCCATGGACCATGCGGGCATGGTGTCGATCTCCAGCCAGGCGGGCACGCTGCCGCTGGCCGCCCCCCTGGGCGTGCTCTCGTCACTGAAGACACTGAGCCTGTGATGAGCCTGGCCATGGCTGGCACACTCAAGGTGGTCGGTCATGGCCAACCCTGTTGATATTTTGAAAGCATTCCACATGAACACGTTGATCAAACACACCCTGGCCCTGACCGTGATGGGCTTGACCGCTGTGGCCGCCCACGCTGGCCCGCAATGCACCACCGAGCCGCAGAGCAAGTGGATGCCGGCCGAGGTCATGAAAAAGAAGATCGCCGACGAGGGTTACCAGATCGAGGTCTTCAAGGTCACCAAGGGCAACTGCTACGAGATCTACGGCCGTGACAAGAAGGGCCAGCGCGCCGAGGTGTACTACCACCCGGTGACCGGCGCCGTGGTCAAGTCGCGTTCCTGACCCCATGGCCGCACCAGGCATCCGGGTCTGGGGCTGGGCCATTCGCCTGGCCCACTGGCTGGTGGTGCTCGGGGTGGCGCTGGACCTCTGGTGGCTGGAGGAAGGCGACGCCCCGCACCGCTGGGTGGGCTACGGGGTGGCGGCCATGGCCGTGTGGCGGGTGCTGTGGGGCCTGGTCGGGCCGGGGCACGCGCGTTTTGATGACTTCATGACCTCACCGGCGCAGGCCTGGCGCTACATGCGGGCCTTGCTGCATGGCCACCCCCCTCGCTACCTCGGGCACAGCCCGGCTGGGGGCTGGATGGTGCTCGCCCTGTTGGCCAACCTTTTGGGGTTGGGTGTCAGCGGCTGGATGATGGGGCTGGACGCCTGGGCTGGTCACGAAGGCCTGGAGGGCCTGCATGAGGCCCTGGCCCTGGGTCTGCAGGGCCTGGTGGTGCTGCATGTGGCCGGGGTGCTGCTGGCCAGCTGGCGCCACCGCGAGAACCTGGTGGTCAGCATGGTCAGCGGGCGCAAGCCCAAGCTGTGACCACGGGGCGGCACACCTGGGGTGCCGCCTGCGGGTGGCAATGATAAAACAGGCCCGAAGCCCTTGCTGCAGAACAATAGTTTGCTATTGAATGTATAGCAATTCCGGGCTCAGGTCTTGTAGCCCGGATCGAGCCGGTCGAGCTTGCGCAGCAGCGCCGGCCAGGCCAGCGCCGCACCCTGGCCGGCGGTGGCCACGCGCATGACCTCGCCCATGTTCTGAATGATCTCGGGCCGCACCTGCACCAGCGGGCCGCCGGCCTGGGCCATGACCTGGATCTGGCAGGTGGCCTCGAACAGGTACATGTTGAGGAACGCTTCGGCCACACTGCGGCCCACGGTCAGCAGGCCGTGGTTGCGCAGCATCAGGTAGGTCTTGTCGCCCAGGTCGGCCTGCAGGCGCGGCTTCTCGTCGGGGCGGAAGGCCACGCCCTCGTAGTTGTGGTAGGCCAGCGACGCCAGCACAAACGTGGACTGCTGGCTGATCGGCAGCACGCCGCCCTGCTGGGCGCTCACCGCCACGCCGGCGCGGGTGTGGGTGTGCAGCACGCACTGAGCGTCGGCACGGGCCTCGTGCACGGCGCTGTGGATCACGAAGCCGGCCGGGTTCACGGGGAACGGGGTGTCGTGCAGGGCGCGGCACTGCATGTCGACCTTGACCAGGCTGGAGGCGGTGATCTCCTCGAACATCAGGCCGTAGGGGTTGATCAGGAACTGATGCCCGGGCCCGCTGACCGACTCGGGCAGGCGGGCGCTGATGTGGGTGAACACCAGGTCGCTCCAGCCATGGACCGCGACCAGCCGGTAGGCGGCAGCCAGATCGCAGCGCACCTGCCACTCGGCAGCGCTGACCTGGTCTTGCAAGGACGGAATGTGCATGGCGGGGCTTTCGGTGCAACAAAACCGCTGCAGCTTACGCTGCGGGCCCCGCTGCTGGCTGTCCTGAAAACGACAACGCCCGAACCAGCCGGGCGTTGGGTGTGACAGCGAAAAGGCTTGTGGATTTACTGGTGCGTGAACGGCGAGGCCGAGGCAATGATGGTGGGCACCTGGCGCGCGGCAAAGTTGAAAGACGAGGCCGGTGCATTGTTGGGCTGGGCCTGGGCCAAGGCCTGGGCCTTGCGGGCTTCTGCCTTGGCCACGGCCTCGGCTTCAAACGTCTTCTTGGAGTCCTGCCACAGGTAGCCACCGGTGAGGATGCCACCCAGCATGGCCACCGGGTTGGCGGCGCTGGCCAGCACCAGCAGGTTGTTGACCGCCGCACCACCGAAGAACGAACGGAAGCTGGTCAGGAAGGTGGCGCGCTGCTCATCGGGCAGGGTGTCGGCCCAGCGGGTCAGACCGACCTTCATGGCTGTGGTGGCGATGATGCCGACCGGTGAACTGGGCAGCAGCGGGTTCTTTTCAACGGCGCCGTTGGCCAGCGCACCCAGGGTGCTGACGCCGTCGGCCACGGCGGCCAGGCTGGCCTGGTTCACGGGTGACAGGGTCTGCGACACGATGGGCTGCGTCGGGTAGATCAGCTCGGCCTGGGCCAGGGTGCTCAGGGCAGCGATGCCGGCGGCGGTGATCAGGGTCTTGATGCTTTTCATGTGGAACCTCGCAATGTGGGTGGTGGGGCGGTGCGGGGTTCATCCAGTTCAGACCCTGCCTTCGGTGTATCGACGGGGGGCGGGCCGAAGTTGAAACGGAACAAAGTCACGATTTCGGGCCATTTGCCGCGATCACGGCGGGTGGTTTTGAGAAATAAGTCGCGCCCAGCGCTGCCTGTGCCCACGGGTCCCGGCGGCTAAAATCGGGGGTTCAACCGCAGCACGGCAACCGCCCCTGTGGCCAGGCGCCGATGGCCCAGGCCGTGGACCGCTGCCCTTTTGCCGGCCACAGGCCGGCCCCGCGCGGCCCGAGGGCCGTGGCCGCCGCACCCGCCAGGGCGCCCGGCCCCCAGATGGATCGAGGCCCGACATGACCCCTGCCTATGTGTACCCCCAGGAATTCGACGTGATCGTGGTCGGTGGCGGCCATGCCGGCACCGAGGCCGCGCTGGCCGCGGCGCGCATGGGCAGCCGCACCCTGCTGCTGAGCCACAACATCGAGACCCTGGGCCAGATGAGCTGCAACCCCAGCATCGGCGGCATTGGCAAGGGCCACCTGGTCAAGGAGGTGGACGCGCTGGGCGGTGCCATGGCCATTGCCACGGACGAGGGCGGCATCCAGTTCCGCACCCTGAACAGCTCCAAGGGGCCAGCGGTGCGTGCCACCCGGGCCCAGGCCGACCGCGTGCTCTACAAGGCGGCGATCCGGCGCCGGCTGGAGAACCAGCCCAACCTTTGGCTGTTCCAGCAGGCGGTGGACGACCTGATGGTCGAGGGTGACCGGGTGGTGGGCGCTGTGACCCAGGTGGGCATCCGCTTCCGTGCCCGCGCAGTGGTGCTGACGGCCGGCACCTTCCTTGATGGCAAGATCCACGTCGGCCTGAACAATTACGCGGCCGGCCGCGCCGGCGACCCTCCGGCGGTGTCGCTGAGCGCGCGCCTGACGGAGCTGCAGCTGCCCC